>NZ_WKCD01000197.1:0-10578 GCF_021606625.1 Pseudomonas sp. PA-4-8C | reverse complement strand
GTCATAGGTGGTTGTTTGCCCGTTGTGTTGCGCGGTCGCCAGTATGGTCGGGCTGGTATGAAACAAGGTTTCCCCTTTGAAGGGCATCCAGCTGACCCTGTAGCTTTTTTCTTGAAAGTAATTGAGTTTGCCTTGGGTGAGGTTTTTTCTATCTTCGGGCGGCAGATTGCTGAGTGCGTTGAGGATGGACGTTTTCTTGACGGTCTTATGGTTGTCCAAGGCGGTTGAAAAGGCATCCTCAAACGCGCGCTGAATATTGAATGACGCACCTTTGGTGAAGGCAATTATCGCATTGATATCCACACCGGTATTTTCTTTGGTGAGTTCCCAGCGACCGTCCATGACCCGTTCTTCCATGACGATTTCCAGCAGTGATCGCGGATTGGAGGGTGTATCGCCATTGTATTTGGAAAAAATCTTGAGCTCGAAGTCCATGCCGGGGCCGAATGTCTTCAGCAGCAGGTCCAGCGCCATCTGTTTACGGCTTGGGAAACTCCCGCCGATTAGCGACGAGGCTTCCATCAGTTTATCGAGTTGAGCTTTGAACAACGTCTGGGCTTTATCCAGGTCGGCTGGCTGGTACAGCGCATCGTCCTTGGCCGGGAGAATGTCATTGGCCACTGCCCAGTCCAACATCGTTGCGGCTTGCGCAGAGGCGGGGGCGGCGCCTGCTGTGTCGGCGGTGATCATCACTTCGGCAAACGACATAGTGGCCACCCGGCCTGGGGTTTTGGCTTCAATGGCTGCCGCCGCCATGCACAGGTTTGCCCACGCGGTGCTGCCGTACACCACGGAGTCAGGGATGTTCTTGACCAGCAAATGCGGGGCTGCGCGGCTGAGTAACAGGTGTGCAGCCGCCCCTGCCAATTCCGGTGATTCGCGCCCTGTATCAATCAGGTGTTGGCGCAGGCTGTAGACGATAGTCGACAGCCGTTGGCCCCAATGTTTTTTGTCTGCCAGGTCGAAACCCGCCACATGGTTTCGTTGGGGCGCTGTCAAGGATTCGGGGTCTAGCAGCAATTGAATTGCCGCCAGTGCGTAGTCGTTTGCGCTGGAGTCCGTGGCAATGCCATTCATTTTGGTTTGCATGGCCTGGCCCAGCGCCTGGCCATCCTTGGAGCTGATCAGGGTTTCGAGCACCTTGACCGGGTCCTCCAGTGTCTGCTCGGAGAGATGCAGGTTTCTGCCCAGATGTTCCAGTACGCCGCGCTTGGGGATCTCCTGTGGTAACTCAGGATCGCTGTGCACATGCTCGACGGCGGCCATGCGCAGCGTCTGTTGTTGGCCGGCGTCCAGCGGGATCGGCCAAGACAAGCCTCCACTGAAATTGCCCAAGGGGTGTTGCTGTGCTCGCGCTTTTGCGGTTTGCGCCAATGCCAGCAGTTCATCCCTGGTCTTGGGCAATGGCAAGCCATGTTCAGTGATGAAGGCTTCAAGGCTTACGGACAGGCCAGGTACCCTTATATAGGCTTGGTAATGGGCGGAGTCTGGCGCGATATTCATCGGTGTTTTTTTCAGAATGGCCGACACGTCGCGCTCTGTGGGGGGGGCTGACAAGGCCTGGGCGGACTCGTTGAGTTTTTGCGCCAGGTAGCGCCAGTTTTTTTGATTCCCCAGGTTTTGATCCAGCGCCTGGCGTGCGTCAATGCTGCGTGATGGGCTGTCCAGCCATTGCTCACGAGCCTCCAGAGCGCTGCTGCCGTCGAAATGCGGCCCCAGGTCAGCGGCGTGATGCACGTCCGCCTCAGTCAATAGGTGTCCCCAGGGGTCGACCAGTTCCGGTTCGACGCTTTGCCGGTCATACAGCGCTTGCAGTGCGTTGACCACCTGTTGGCGCTGACGCGCCAGCAACTGCGGCACGCCTGCGGCGATAACGTCGGCCTCTACCGGGGAGAGGTTCTGGCTCAATTGATTTTTCCAGTCACCCTTCAGGCCTTGTTGAACCTCTATTGGCAGGCTCAGTAACAATTGCTCTGCGGCAGCTGGATCGTCGTTGATACGTTGACGCAGCGCCGCAAGTGCCTTGGCCGGGCTTTCGAATGTTTCATAGCCATCGCGGGGGGTGTAGAGCACTGTCAGCCCGTGCTGTTGGCCAGGTGACAAGGTGCGGTCGGTTTGCGCACTATTGAATGGGCGTGCCGCTGACGCCCCGTCGCTGCTGGTGATCAGGAAGGCGCCCGCCAGCAGGCTGCCGGCGGGGCTTGGTACCTCGAGCTTGAGCGGGTACACACCAGGCCGTTCTCCATCTCTCATCGCGCTTTCCCGAGCCTCCAGGGTCGGATACTCGAGCGCCTTGTCGATCAACGATTTGGCGGCAGGCGTCAAAGCGCCGTCCTCCACTCCCAAGGCTGCCAGGGTGGAAAGCATCTCGCGGTGGATACCCAACAACTCGTTTTGGGGTGACTCAGGGTTGGGTTCGCCCGTGCGTGGCTCGGTCCAGAATCGGGCGAGGCTCAGGGGCAGTTCTTTTTCGATGGCTTGTGCAATTGAAAGCAGGGTGTCGCGAGTCTGCAATTGCAGGGTGCTTTCGCTTGGCGAGTCGCTGCGGTAAAAGCCGACTTCCATGCCGACGATACTGGTCGAGGGCTCAGCGTCCGGAGATGTCTTGAGTTGGCGCAACGCATTGAATAGCGCCTCGGTGATGCCTTCTACCGAGACCAACTTGCGCTGGCCCTGCTCATCGGTGTGATAGCGGTGTACATACAGCGACGAGACGTCCACGGGCGGCGCAATGCCTAAACTGCGGGCGAGTTGCTGCTCGATAACGCTGCTGAGCGTCGGCTGGCGTAGCAGCAGTGCCTGGATGTCCTGATTGAGTTGCTGGTATTGATTGAGCAACAGGCGTTGATCAGTTATTTGCAGGCCCTTGATCAGGTCAGAGCGATTCGCGCTGACTGGTGCAATGGCCTCCACCTCAGGAAGGGAAGGGCCGTGGACCTCAGATGCAAGAGCAGTTTCTTCGGTGGAGACGTCACGACGCGGGCGAGGGTGAGTGATACCTATAATCAAGTGGGCTAGTCCAATGGCTTTGGCCCACGCGTCCTGATGATAGTTCGAGGGATGATTCTTCCTTAGTTGGGCCTCGAATAATTGGTTTGAAGGTGTCGGAAGGTTCCGAATCCAGCCCGAGCGATGCTGTAAATGAATATGTACGACCGATGTCGCAGGACAAGCCAAAAATTTTCATCGCCTGTAACATACGATGCTGCCGACCTCGCGCCATCCCCGTACGCGGGTATGTGCCTGGCCTGTACGGCGATACACCGTGGTTACATTCTTAAGGTTCAGGAACTTGTCATGACCCAAAAGCAACGCTTGAAATATTCGCTTCTGATTGCCCTGGCGGTACTGGGCGCGATGTTTGGCCTGTCTTATCTGCAAAACATAGGCGTGATCAGCGAAAAAACCTTCCAGTACCTGGCGATCGCGATTGCCGTGGTCGTCGTGGTGATCAACGGCATCATGCGCCGCAAGGTCAAGCCTAACTTCTGACGGGCATCAGTCAGGCACGGCTTTCAAGGACCTTGGCAGCCTCTTCATGGAGGCTGTAGCTCTTGTCAGCGTTCAGGGTGATCACGCCCTCGCTGCACAGACGCTTGAGCACCTCGCGCACGCTGAGAAACGACAACGGAATGCCCAGTTCCAGCAAGTGGCTGTGCACGCCGCGGACCCCTAGGGTGCGCTGGTTGTCGGCGGCGGTGAGGAGGGCGTCGATGACCTTCAGCCGGATCAGACTGGTGCGCAAACCGAAACACTTGAGCAAATGGCGGATGCGCTGGTTGCCCTGCTGTTCGGGCGCGTTGCCGAACGCCTGTGTGCCTTTGCCAAAGTGAGTATCTGTGGCCTTTGAATGTCCATCCGTGGGCACTTGAGGGTTATACATGCAAAAACTCCTTTTCAGAGCCTGATCAGGAAAAAGATGGTGCTCTTGAGTAATAAGACGAACGAGTGACGCAAATCATGAAACGGCGGATGTAGAAAATTTGTCGGTATCGGGTTTGTCACTTTTCAAGCGCTGACGATATACAGCCGTGTGCGGCTAAATTATTCCGGTCGATGTGCGTTCTTACGGTGGGGTAACCATCCCTTGTGAGGGTGTTCAATTTGACTGTGGAGTCGGCGTGATTATTTCCAACGGGTTGTCCAGAGTGGGCGTGGCAGGGCTGTTGCTGGGGCTGAGCCTGGCCGCATCGGCACGGGAACAAATGACGCAGGCGTCGGCGGATATCCGCCGTACCAGTTATGGCGTGCCGCATATTCGCGCCGTTGATGAGCGTGGCCTGGGGGTGGGTATGGGGTACGCCTATGCCCAGGACAACCTGTGCCTGTTGGCCAATGAGGTGGTCACGGTCAATGGCCAGCGCGCCAGGTTTTTCGGGCCGGACCAAGCGACCCTGGAGGAGCGCAACAACCTCGCCAGCGATGTGTTCTTCAACTGGCTGAATACATCCGAGGCCGTGACGGCCTTCTGGAAAGCCCAGACGCCAGCGATGCAGCAGCGCATCGAAGGGTACGTGGCTGGCTACAATCGTTATCTAAAGGAGCAGGGCGCCCCCGCGCAGTGCCAGGCCGCGTGGGTACGGCCCTTGGTGAAGGAAGACCTGGTCAAGTTGACCCGTAGGCTATTGGTGGAAGGGGGCGTCGGCCAATTCGCCGAAGCCTTGGCCGGGGCAGCACCACCCCAAGCCACCGCCGGCATGCAATCCAGCGCCAAAGCCTTTGCACTGGCCGCAGCCAACCAGCAACGCTTTACCCTGGACCGAGGCAGCAATGCCGTTGCCGTGGGCCGTGACCGCTCCTTCAATGGCCGTGGCATGCTGCTGGCCAACCCGCATTTCCCTTGGGTGGGCGGCATGCGTTTTTACCAGATGCACCTGACCATCCCTGGCCAGTTGGATGTAATGGGCGCCGCACTGCCAGGGTTGCCCGTGGTGAACATCGGCTTCAACCAGCATGTGGCGTGGACCCATACCGTGGACACGTCCAAACATTTCACCCTGTACCGCCTGACCCTCGACCCCAAGGACGCCACCCGTTACCTGCTGGACGGCAAGTCCATCCCCCTGGATAAAACGGCGGTAACGGTACAGGTCAAGCAAGCCGACGGCAGCCTCAAGGCCGTGACCCACACCGTCTACAGTTCACAGTTCGGCCCCGTGGTGCAATGGCCCGGCAAGCTCGACTGGGACCGCCGCTACGCCTTCAGCCTGCGCGACGCCAACCTGGGCAACGACCGGGTGCTGCAACAGTGGTACGCCATGAACCGCGCCGGCAGCCTCAAGGAATTGCAAACCTCGGTGCACACCCTGCAAGGCATCCCCTGGGTCAACACCCTGGCCGCCGATGACCAGGGCCAGAGCCTGTACATGAACCTGTCGGTGGTGCCCAACGTCAGTGCCGCCAAGCTGGCAACCTGCAGCGACCCACGGGCCGGGTTGCAAATGATCGTGCTCGACGGCGCCCATAGCGCCTGCGCCTGGGACATCGACCCGCGCGCGGCCCAGCCCGGTATCTTTCCGGCCGACCAGTTGCCCCAACTGCAACGCACCGACTACGTGCAGCACTCCAACGACTCGGCATGGATGGCCAACCCCAAGGCGCCCCTGAGCGGCTTCTCTCCGGTGATCAGCCAGGACAACATCGGCCTCGGCCCGCGTGCGCGCTTCGCGCTCCAGCGCCTGCAAACCCTTGAGAAACAGCCGATCAGCGTCACCGACCTGCAAAACATGGTCATGGACAACGAGGTGTACCTGGCGGGCCAAGTCATGCCCGATCTGCTGACGTTCTGCGCCAAACACCTCGGGGCCGACGCCGCTGCACTGCAACCACTTTGCACCAGCCTGAAAAACTGGGACCAGCGCGCCAACCTCGACAGCGGCGTGGGCCTGGTGCACTTCATCAACCTGATGCAACACCTGCAGCAAATCCCCGACGCCTGGCGCGTGGCCTTCGACCCGGCCCACCCCCTGACCACCCCAAGTGGCCTCGCCATCGACCGTGCCCCGGTCGCCAAAGCCCTGCGCGAAGCCATGCTGGCCTCCAGCGCAGAGGTCGGCAAACTGGGCCAGACCCGCTGGGGCGACATCCAAGTTTCCGGCCAAACCCCCATCCACGGCGGCCCGCAAGAGCTCGGCATCTACAACGCCATGCAAACCGTGCCCCGCGCCGACGGCAAACGCGAAGTCGTCAGCGGCACCAGCTACCTGCAAATCGTCACCTTCGACGACAAAGGCCCCAACGCAGTCGGCGTACTCGCTTTCTCCGAGTCCAGCAACCCGGCGTCCGCCTACTCAAAGGACCAGACCCAAGCCTTCTCCGAGAAAAAACTGCGCCCATTGCCCTTCACCGAGGCCCAGATCAAGGCCGACCCGCACTACCAAATCCACACGGTGAAGGAGTAGGGCAGACGCGCAACCCATTGATGCCAAGGCAGAATATTTTTTGAAATCAAGGGGTTGCAGGCCTAGGCAAATGAGTACATAATGGCGCCCATCGAACGCAACGAAGCATTAAAAACTTCAATGTATTCAATGAGTTAGAGTAGAGGCACGCTTCACATAGCCCACTCATGTTTGTATGCGGTGAATGTCAGCAACAAGGGCATTGATCGTTTGAGGCCGAGTAGCAAAATGGTTATGCAGCGGATTGCAAATCCGCCTACGCCGGTTCGATTCCGACCTCGGCCTCCACTCTTAGAAACCCCGTAGGTTAACGTCTACGGGGTTTTTTATTGCCTGGGATTTAGCAATACCGCCACCGACCTCATTGGGTGAAACTGATCGAAGCAAATGATGTCCGATTGCTATCGGCCAAGGACGAGGTCCGCCAAGCGCGCATTGGGTCTACGCTCATTAAAGCCTCAAACGACCTCCTCACGCCGTTTTAGCCGCGCGCTTATCCTGCCAGCGCAGAATAACGCCCGCACTCATCAAAGCTGACAGAGTGAACCATGAAACAAAAAATTCTTCTTGTAGCCGTGTGTGCTGCACTCATCCAAGGCTGTGCCGCCCCTTCCAAAAGCCATGAAGAATCACCTTCGATGCCAACTACCTCAGCCGCTGTAGCCCAGCCAACCTTATCTGCTTACGACTGGAACCTGGTCTCGGCAACGGATGCGTCGGGCAAGCCTCTCGTGGCGATGAACAAAGGCATCGAGCGCAAGTTGCGTGTTGCCTTTGGTGACAACAACCTGAGCATCAGCGGCGGCTGCAATCGTCAGTTCGGCGGCTATCACTATCAGGACGGGGTTCTGAAGGTTCAGCCACTGGCCTCTACGCTGATGGCCTGTGACAAGAGCCTGATGGACCTTGACGCCCAGGTAGGGCGGCTGTTCAAGGGCGATCTGCGCGCTGTGATCACCGGCGATAACAGGGCGCCGATGCTGCAACTGACGACAGCAGACGGCTCGGTGCTCAAGTTGCAAGGCGAGGCCACCCCGCAGACCCGCTATGGCAGCGAGGGTGAGGTCAAGTTTCTGGAAGTGGCGGCCAAGACGGTCAAGTGCAGCCACCCTTTGATCCCGAACTATCAATGCCTGCAAGTGCGCGAGCGCCGCTATGACGACGCGGGCCTGCAACTGGCGACCCAAGACACCTGGCATCCGCTGTACCAGCCTATCGAAGGCTTTGTGCATCATGACGGCGTGCGCACTGTGTTGCGGGTCAAGCAGTACGAATGGAAGAATCCGCCAGCGGATGCCCCTTCGACTGTCTACGTGCTGGATATGGTGGTCGAGCAGGACGCTTCTGGCAGCAAGTAAGCTCGCGCAAACCCCGTAGATTAGCGTCTACGGGGTTTTTTATTGCGTGTGACTTACCCGTTTTTCGACGAGTGACACGTCTAGATCAAGGGTTATAGCCCGATCGGGGTTGTCACCTGAGGATTTGCCGACTACCCTGAAAATGTTTGAATTATTACAAACAATTTCGGTGTGGCTGTTTTTTCGGTCATACGGCTTCAGGACGAGGAACGAAAAATGTTTTCACATGAAGGTACTGCGCTAGAGCTGTTGGTCTTGGTTTTTGGCGTCACTGGGTTGTTGTTGATCGCCTGGTTTATTCACCATCAATACGAGTTCAGGTCGCGCAAGCATGTAAAAAAACAACATGCCTCTGGCCGGCAGCGTGAAGCTCAAAGCCGCTAACCGTCCCTTCACCTGTGCCAGCCTTTACGGCTGGCCTCAGAATCCGGCTTTCAAAGGTCTGCAAGGTTTTCCCGAGCCCACTGCTCGGCAGTGGTGACCGGAATCGACTGTTGCTCGTTGAAGGTGGCCGCCTTAGGCCAGGCCACACCTTTGCCTTGTGCGAATACGGCACGGTACTTCTTGATGTGGTGTGTGGGGTCTTGCTCCAGTGCCTGCATGAGGTAGTCAACCGTCCACACGTTGCGCTTGAACGAACGATCCAGAACACGCTCCAGCATGCTCGCAACCTGCCCATACGTCACGGTGTCGCCGGCCAGGTAGACAATCTGATTGCGCAGGCGCGGTTCGAAGAACACGATTTGCGCTGTCAGCGTGCCGATGTCGTCTGGCGTGGTGAGCGTCACGCTATTCTCCAGACTGCCCAGGGCGTTGACTGTGTTGTTGTCGAAGTCGACGACCTCGAACACCGGCTCGAACAGGAAGCTGGTGAACATGCCTGTCGAGATGATGACCCATTCAGTGTTGTCCTGGGCGCGCAGCAACTCGCGCACATCGAGCTGAGCATCGAACAGATCCTGGGGGCTGCCCCGGCCAATCACTTCGAAATCCACGCCGAACTGCCACGGGAAGTAGCGCTTCACGCCGGACTTGAGCGCGGCGGTCGCCAGCTTCATCGGGGTTTCGCGGCCCGCGACCATGCCCGCGCAGCCGATCACGGTATCGAAGCGTGCGAAGACCTTGGCAAGTTGATCGATTGAGTCGTTCACCAGGTCTGCGGCGACCATCTGAATGCCCAGGCCGCGCAGCTCATCGATCTCTACCTTTTTTTCGGGCACTTGCGTGTTGATGGTCGACTCCCTTAGCAACACGCTGAGGGTGGAGCCGGGCGCGCGTTTGGCCTCACGCGCCAGATTGCGCAAAACCGGCAGGCCGAGCTCGCCGGCGCCTAGAACAAGGATCGATTGAGAGGGAAGTGGGGTCATTTCAGGCATGATTTCTCCGCAGACCTGTTGGCGATAAGATGAGTTCATGCTGGCACGATTCGGCAGCGCTCATAAGAAGGCACACGGGTGATACCAGGGGTAGAAATGACCGATCATGAAACGCTCAGCCAGGCAGAAGTTATCTGCCAGTCGCTCAGGGAAGAAGACGATGGCGTCAGGCGTGAAGTCCTGGCTCACGCCGGTAGCCGCTGGTCACTGGGCATTTTGCATGCCTTGGGTGTGTACGGTGCGATGCGTCATGCCGAGATAAAACGGCAGATGACAGGTGTGACTCAGCGCATGTTGACCAAAACTCTACGCGCCATGGAGCGCGATGGTTTGTTGGTTCGGCGCGAGTTCGGTGAGATTCCGCCCCGCGTCGAGTACGAGCTGACGCCCCTGGGCCGAGAGCTTTTGATTCGCATGTCGCCTATCTGGACCTGGGTGGTGGAAAACGTGGAGGACTTTCGTAAGGCTCGGCGTGTTTTCGACAGTCAGGAGGGCAAAAAACCGGCATGGCAGGTTCCCACACCGATTCCCGATGCGCCTCGGTAAGCGCAACTTCTCGATGAAGGCTGTGCAAGTGTATGCCTCGATCCACCCCTAGCTGTACGGGGCGCAGCGCGCCATAACCCACTACTGTCGCAGGCACGTCACAACCGCTTGGATGCCGCGCCATGTTCATGTCTACCAGCCTGTTATCAGCCTTCGTGCTGTTCGCTTTCGTCTCTTCGATCACCCCGGGGCCCAACAACACCATGTTGCTGGCCTCAGGCGTGAATTTCGGCTTTCGCCGTTCGATGCCCCATGCGCTGGGGATCAGCATCGGCTTTATGCTGTTGGTGATCTGTGTGGGGCTGGGCTTGGGCGAGGTGTTCAAGGTGTTCCCGTGGGCCTACACGCTGTTGCGTTATGTCGGCGCTGCGTATTTGTTGTATCTGGCTTGGAAGATTGCCAATGCGGGCGGCATGTCTGACAACCCGGATGAACACGGCAAGCCGATGACCTTCCTCGGTGCGGCGGCCTTCCAGTGGGTCAACCCCAAGGCGTGGATCATGGCGCTGGGGGCGATCACCACGTACACGCCTGCCGAGGGTTATGTCACCAATGTGCTGGTGATCGCGCTGGTATTTGCAGTGGTCAACCTGCCGAGTGTGTGCGTGTGGGTGGGGTGTGGCAGCGGCTTGCGTAACTTGCTGCGTGAGCCGCGCTGGTTACGGATGTTCAACTGGTCCATGGCCGGGCTGTTGGTATTGTCGCTGTATCCGATGCTGTTTGTGGGCTGAGTAAGTAACCACGATGCGAAGCGAGCCGCTCTTGATCTTGCTCTTGATCTGCTTTTGATCTCAAGCGCCCCGTTAAACCACGCTGGCCGGAATTCGACAGTGATTTGGGGGGTAAACCGGCAGGGATGCCGGTTTAGCCGCCCCGCGCCATGGATGGCGCGTGGCG
>NZ_WKCD01000196.1:0-10609 GCF_021606625.1 Pseudomonas sp. PA-4-8C | reverse complement strand
CCCCAAGAGTTTTTCCACCCCCACGGGCAACTGGCCGACCTGATGGGCAGCGGCAGGCTGGACCTGGCCCTGATCGGCAGCCGCAGCGTACGCCTGTATGCGCAGCGCCAGGACGGAGGCTTTGATCCTGGCCAGGACGTGCGCCATGGGCCCGACGATGACGGGCTACCAACCCTCAGCCATACGCCGACAGAGCTGATCGCTTTTTGCGACCCGCTCGGCAGCGGTCAACAACACCTGGTACGCATTCGCCATAACGAACTCAAGTGCTGGCCCAACCTCGGGCGTGGTCGCTTCGGCAAGGGGTTTGTATTCGCCCCACTGGCGTTCGACCCTGCCACCTTCGATGCCGCCAACATTCGCCTCGCCGACCTGGATGGATCAGGCGCCGTGGACCTGATTTACCTGGCACCCGACCACTTGCAGGTCTACATGAACCGCGCCGGCAACGGGTTGACATCGGCACCGATGACGCTGCGCTGGCCCGAGGGGATGCGCCATGACGCTACGTGCCAGGTCAGCTTCGCCGACCTTCAAGGCCTGGGCTGTTCCAGTCTGATCCTGAGTGTGCCGCACATCCGACCGCAGCATTGGCGCTATGACTTTGTCAGCGTCAAACCGTATCTGTTAACAGCCACCCTGAACAACATGGGAGCGGCCACCCAATTACGCTACCGCAGCAGCGCCCAGGAATGGCTCGATGAGAAACACCACTGGCAGACACTGGGAATGGCCCAGGACAGTAGCCTTGCGTTCCCCCTGCCAGTGGTCAAACGGCAACGGCAAAAGGACCTGGTCAGTGGCAACCACTCGACCCAATACTTTTGTTACCGCGAAGCCAGCTATGACCGTGACGAGCGCCAGTTCATCGGCTTCGGCCTGGTGCTGCAAACCGCTCAGCCACCTAATACCCACGCACCGTCAGGCGTGTTGACCAAGCGCTGGTTCAACACGCTGGCCCCACCGCGCGAAGCGTTTTACGCGGCTGACCCGCAGGCCCCCACGCTCGGCCCGTCCCTGCTGAGCCAACTGGAAGCCGGCCACACACGCGACACGCTGATCGCCACACCCGGTGCCTCGACCTTGCGCGCCATGCAGCGTGCGCTGGCGGGTAGCCTACTGCGCGAAGAGGTGTATGCCGCCGCCGATGTGCCGCAGCAGGCAGTGCCATACTCAGTGCAGCAACAGCGCTATCTGGTGCGCCAAGTGAAGCCTTCGCCCAAGGCCGGCGAGCCGGCCGTTCTGCTGCCGTTGCTGGTGGAATCGATGACCTGTCGTTACGAGCGCCAAAAGGATGACCCTTGCTGCCAGCACACCCTGAATCTGCGCTGGGACCGCTACGCGAGTAATTTGCAGCAAGTGGTGGTCGATTATGCCCGCCGCAAGACTGCCGGCGACTCTGCGCCAGCGGCGCTGGCCCACGAGCAGCAGTGGTGGCGCGACGCACACGACCCGGCGCAGCAGGCTTATTACCTGAGCGAAACCTGCGCCGAGTTCATCCACTTGGATGCCGCGCAGCGCTGGCGCTTGCGGCTGCCCTACCAGCAACGCAATAACGCGCTGGTGCTGAGCAAAGAGGCGTTATCGGGTAGCACCATCAGCTATGAGCACTTTGTCGCCGAGGGCTCGTCCAACCCGCTGGGGCCGGATGCCCAACGCCAACTGGGCGGGCTGTGGAGGCAGCATTATTGCCTGGCCGAACACACTGCCCCCTTACCGCCCGGAACCGCGAACTTTCAGGCCCTGCTCGCTTACGTCGAAACAGCCGAACTCGATCAACAGGCCCTGGATGTGTATCAGGACAGCGCTATCACTGCCACGCTGACCGAACAGCACTATCGGCCCCTGACCGCGTTCCTGTCGCCCGCCGCCGGGCGTGACGAGGCCATCACCCTGTGGTCGCTCGGCCAGGGTTACACCCGGTATGGCCAAGCCGACACCTTCTACCGGCCTCGTCGTCATCAGGCGAGTCTGAGCCACGGGTTCACGCACACTGAATACGATGCCTATGGGCTGCACGTTATCAAGGTGCAATCGGCCGACGGCTGCTCGACCCAGGCACAGTACGACTATCGTCTGGGCTTGCCGGTGCTGGTGACCGATGCGCAGCGTACCCAGCGGTATGCACACTACGATGCCCACGGGCATTTGCTGGCGACCGGCCTCAAGGGCGAAGAGCAGAGCAAACCTGTCGGCCATGACACTCGCCAGTCCTTCACCCGCGCGCTCGACTACGGGCCGACGCAGGCGCTGGCCGATCCGCAGACAGCCTTGCTCAACGCCCAGAGTGCGTGCGTCTACGATGTGTTCAGTTGGATGGGACAAATCCCGTCCGCCAGTCTCCAGGCAGCCTGGGTCAGCAGCGCTTACCTGCTGCCCAGCGGGCATATTCGCGCCTCGGCCTGGGTGCGGCTCAACAGCCTGACCGACCCGCAGGCCCATCATCAAACCCTCAAACGCCTGATTCGGGCGACCAGGCAAGTGCCCGTGCATGCCGTGGTGCTGCATGCCGACCGCTGGCAAGGAACCTCGCAGGAACGGCAGATCCATGTCGCCCTGGCCTTCAGGGATGGTTTTGGCCGAGTGCGGCAAACCCAGGAAAAAGCTGCGCCGGGACCAGCCTTTCAGGTCGAAGACAGCGGTCTATTGCGCGCAGGCGCCGAGCAAACAGACTCAGCGAACCGTTGGCGGATCAGTGGCCGGGTGGAGTACGACAACCAGGGTGGCCTGGCGCGGACCTGGCGACCTTACTTCGCCGACCGTGCCGGCTATATCGACGATGCGGCCTTCAATACCGCGCGCCTCAGCGAGCAACACTTTTATGACGCCTTGGGACGCCCGGTGCGCGTGCTCACTGCCAATGGCGACACACGGCGTCAGACTTACTGGGCCTGGTACAGCATCGCTGAGGACGAGAACGACACTCACGCGCCAACCTGACAACAGAGCCGGGCCGTTACACAGCCCGAGCTCCTGCGACTGACGTTGTGCGCATTAACGGCGGTGAGGGTTCATCACCCTGACCGCCCGATAATTGAGCCCACTGGTGTGCTGGATCATCACTCGATAGGCGCCACGACCGCGCTGCCCGCGATAGCCCGGCAAGTCAAAACTACGGACATTCTGCCCGCCCGCCATGGCATGCCCGGTATGAAAGTCCAGGGTGCGGGCTTCCAGGCGGTTGATCACGTTCCTGAGAATCCCACCGCCAGGGCCGCGTAATTCATTGAGAACAGACTCAACGTCAATCACCAGCCGCTCAGGCTCCAGCCCGGAGGAAGGTCCTGGGCTTACCGGTTGCGCGGCGGGCTCCTCAGAAGCGGAGCCTCGGCGGCCCACGCTCGTGACCCTGGTTTGCGGTTGTACTTCGGTGTGGGTCAGCCCAGCCGCTGGAAGCGGGCTGGCGCCCACCTTGCGTGCCGGGGCGCGAAGCTCCATGCCTAAAAAACCCAATCTGGCCAAGGTAAAATGGGGATTGTTTTCCGTGTGGGAGGCTATGTCGGCCCTGTCCTTGTGCTTGGTTGGGCCAATGTAGCCATATAGCCCGCCACGTGCGCCTGGGGTCAACCCATAAGCGAGACTTTCAGTGTCAGGAGTAGACAGCCGGTGTTGCAGATAAAAGTCCGCCAGCTCAGCGACTTCCTCTTCACTGGCGCCATGTACGCCCCCCAGAGTCTGTGCATACTCCTGGGAGGCTTGCTGATAAAACGCTTTGCGTCGAGCACGCAGGCTGACTTGCTCTCTGTACTGACGATAGCCAAGCGCCGTCACGCCCAGAATGCCCAGCGCAAAACCCAGGACAGCCAACTGAACGCGCTGGCGTGCGTCCATCTGCGCCGCATACCCTGCCAACACCAGCGTAACGATAAGAGTGGCAATATCGATGATGGGATGCCGCTGCAAGCCGTCGTCGTCTACATAACCCATGGGGTTGTTCCCCACCATCGCATACAGGTTCAACCCATCCACATCCCCTGCCGGGTCTGCGCTGATCCACCGTAACAACCACGGTGCGTAGTACCTGAAACCGTAGTAATACAACCCACTGGCGTCGCGCTCCTTGCCCGAATAACGCCGGGTTTTGTAGCCCGCTTCCAATGCATTTTTTGCTGCCCACCAGGCTGTTGCGCCGAACGGGTAATAATTCTCCTGACTCAAAAGAGCGGCTTTCTCGTCCAACTCCAGGGTACTGCTGCCCAAATGGTCGTCGAGGCTGAAGCGCAGTTGCTCATCCGGCATTGCCTCGGGACGCTGCCGTTCCCACTGTAACCCTCTGACCGAATGGCGCCCACCCTGAGCGAGCAACACATTCAACCACTCGCCATCCGGCCCGTGGCGATGCAGCTCCAGCCCTGGCAGATAAAGCACTTCATGGGTGTGAGTCTGCGTCTTGCCATGTGCCACGTGACGCTTGATAACTCGCTGGCCGGCGCCGTCGTACAGATATACTTCATCGTCATGTTCGCCATTGTCACGCAGCACCTGCGCGACGCGGACCAACTGGTTGCGCCCATTCCAGGTCAACGCCTGCCCAGGCGTCAAAGCCATAAGATTGCCGCCCTGGTCAAAGCCATCGCCCAGGCCCGGCGCCTTTGCGCCCTCGCGGGCCATCACGCTGTGATTACTGTGTTCGCCCACCTGCATCCGTTGGGTATAACCGCTGCCGATGCTGGGCACATGGCGCATCTGCGTCAGGTTAGCAGCCGAGTCGTAGGCATAATGGCGTGTGTAGTTGCCCCAGAGGTTGTCGTCTGTGGCGCCGAACGTGACTCGCCCCGGCAATGCGAATGTGCCGGTATTGCGCGCGTTTTCACGGCCGGTGGCTTTGATCAAGCGCGACAGGCTGTCGTACTCGAATGTGCTTACTGCCTCCACCTGCGCGTTGCTGGCCCAGCGGGTCGGCTGCGCCGCATCGCGGATGCGCAACACATTGCCGACCCGGTCGTAGCTGTAGAAGAGGTCTTGTAGTCGCTTGCCTGCCGAATCCTTGAGGTGGGCGCTCAAGCGTGTCAAACGTCCATCAGTGTCCGAATACTCGGCAACGCTGAGCACGCCATTACCCAAGCGTTCGCTCAACACCTGGCCCGAGGCGTTGACGCTGCGTTGATCCACCAGGGTCTTGCGCGCTCCGCTTTTGAACAGGATCTCGCTTTTCGTCAACTGGCCGTCGACACCGTATTGAGATTGCTGGCGATTGCCGCGCGCGTCGACCTGCTCCAGGCGTTGCCCCAGCGCATCGTGCTGCCAGGTGGTGGTGAAGGTCTGGGCTTGCAACTGTGCATCCCGCTCACTCACGGGCAGCGGCCAATCGGGCGCGGTGTGCGACGTGCAAAGGCGCCGGGTTTGCTCGGTGATGTTGCCTTGCACGTCGTAGCGCTCAACGAGCAACGTGCCTGCCGGGTCATCGTGACGAATCAGGCGGCCACAGCGATTGCGCGCCGCCTCCGTGGACGTCATGCCCGCGTAACTCATGCGCTCGACACAGCGTTCAGACGCCGCCGCCTCCGCGCGCTCGAATACCGCGACGGGGCGCAGCAACGGGTCGTATTCGAACCGCTGGCGCGTGCCTCGACTGTCCCACTGTTGCACGACCTGGCCGCCACTGCCGAGCAAGCGCGTCCGACGGCCCGCATCCACGCTGTCGGTGCTCAGCACTTGCCCGCCCAAGCTATAACGATGAGACAGATTGGGCGGCACGTCGGGATCGGCAGCGTGCAACTCAAACAGCCTTGGGTCCCACTGTTGCTGCAACAGGCCGCGAGCGTCGAACACCTGCCGCGTGACCTGCGCGCTGGGTGATTGCTGCGCGGTATTGCGATGGTACGCCACGCTGCGCACGGTCAACCCTCGCGGGTCGACCACCGTCAGCGTGGGCGTGTTGTGATGCAAAGAAGACATAAGCTGATGACCTGAAAAACCAAAGAAGCCTAGAGCCTAGTCATCAGCTCGATGCCAGCCTGCGGGCCGCGCACGCTGCGCCGTGTGCGGCGCTTCCGAGGGTGTCGTGAGGCTTACCGGACGCGGTGCATCAGGGCACCGGCCGCCAGCCGCCGAACGCGCCTTGCGCATTCAAGGGGCACCAGGCGAAATCCCATGCGGGTACCGGCAATGCTTGCTGCTGTGCGGCTATCGAAACGCTGCCTTTGCAATCGAACAGCGTCGAATCCCCCCAGCTCAGGACGATGCCCGCCGCCGCGCTGTCGTCCGTCAGCACCCAACGCGCAGCCGCGGCGGCCATGAAGGCTTCGATCGGTTCCTCATCGATCTGCGTGCGATACGCCGAACTCAGTAACCAGCGGCATACGTTCAGATGGTAGGTCCAGTCCAGCGGCGGTTGGTTGCGATAGGCCCAGGTCATGAAGGCGCGAAACAGGTTCAAGCCCTCCGGTGGGTCGAGCCTGAGCAGCGCCGGGCAGATGTCGAACAAGGTATGCCAGTGAGGCAGCAGGCGTGCATCCAGGTGCACGAAACAGCGCGAATTGCTCGGGTAGTCAGGCAGCGCCGGCTGCGCACGCAGGCGCCGCGACGCCTTGCTGACCAGGCGGCTGGCGCCGGCAGGCAATTGAGGGTTCATAAAACGTACTCACCATCGTGACGAGAGAATGCCTCCTGGTGACAGGAAGCCCAAGGCACACGTCAGGATGCGGGAGAAGCGCGAGGGTTGGCCGAAGGCCAGGAATAACGCGGAGGCGCTTTGTTGCGCCGCTCATGGGCGACACGTGGGGTTTGCGTAAGACCGAGCAACCAGGCCAGGCCGATGAGGAACACCAGGGCGACGGTAACCGCGTTACACACCGGGCAGGCAAAGTAGTTCGAGATGTTGCTGGAAGACGGGTTTGCCAACCCTTTGTCGGAAATGGGCGACTGGCCGCCGTCCACCGAACAGAACAGCCCGCCGATGCCGTTGAGCTGCTGGCCCATCATCTGGCCATGCCCCAAACCGCAGGCGAACAGGTTCATCAGCACGCAGAAGTACAGGGCCCAGGCGATCAGTGAGCGGTCAGAGTGGCGCAATTTCATGGCGGCGACTCTACCACCGAAGCCACAAAAGGACGAAATGGGCCGCACCCCTGTGGCAGAACGTCGCAGATTACGCGCACGGGCCAGGGTTGTTAGACTCTGCACCCTTCTCGTTACTCCTTTTCAAAGCCTGGCGGGGCAGCTTTACTGCCTTGCAGGCGTTTCACAGGATGCACAGTTGATGAGTACGTTATTCACCCGCCGCAAAGTGCTGACCGGCATGGGCCTGTTGGGCCTGGGCAGCCTGCTGGGCGGCTGTGACTACAGCCCCAAGCTGAACTTCAAGTACGGCAAGGACCTCAGTGACAAGATCATGGGTCGCACCTTCAAGCTCAAGAACACCGACGGCGAAACCGTCACCTTGAGCTCGTACCGCGGCCTCATGCCGGTGGTGTTCTTCGGCTTCACCCAGTGCCCGGCGGTCTGCCCGACCGCCCTGGCCCGCGCCGCCCAAGCCAAGAAACTGATGGGCCGCGATGGCAAGATCATGCAGGTGGTGTTTATCACCCTGGACCCCGAGCGCGACACTCCCGAGATTCTCAACAATTACGTCAAGGCCTTCGACCCCAGTTTCGAAGCGCTCTACGGCACCCCGGAAGAAATCGCCGTGGCCGCCAAGGAGTTCGGGATCTTTTATGAAAAGATCCCCGCCGGCGACACCTACACCCTCTCCCACACCGCCACCAGTTTCGTGTTCGACACCCGTGGCAACCTGCGCCTTGGCTTGCAGGCATCCCTTACCGCTCAAGAGTGCGCAGAAGACCTGCTCACCGTCATGGAGGTCTGCTAATGACTGCCGTTCAACACCTCAAGCGTCTCACCCTCGGCCTCATCCTGCTGGGCCTCGCCGCCCACGCCAGCGCCCAAGTACAAGTGACCGACGCCTGGGTTCGCGCCTCCGTACCGGGTCAGCCATCCAGCGGTGCCTTCATGACCCTCACCGCCGACAGCGACAGCAAACTGCTGAGCGTCGCTTCGCCAGTGGCCAAGGACGTGCAGATTCATGAGATGAGCATGAAGGACGACGTGATGCGCATGGGCCCGGTGGATGCGGTGGCCCTGCCAGCAGGAAAAGCCGTCAAGCTCGACCCGAACGGCTACCACGTGATGCTGATGGGCCTGACCGCCCAGATCAAGGAAGGCGACGAGGTGCCGCTGACCCTGACGGTGCAAGATACCAAGGGTGAAAAGCAGGCTGTCGAAGTGAAGGCAACGGCGCGTGGCTTGGATGGCATGGACCATAGCAAGATGGACCATAGCAAGATGCATTGAGAACCCTTCAGCTTGCTCCCACGTCACTACGATGCGAAGCGAGCCGCTCTTGATCTTGATCTGCTTGTGATCTTGATCTTAGGCGCCCCGTTAAACCACGCTGGCCGAACGCAGGCTTGAATTCGTGGGTAACCCGGCAGGACGCCGGGTTAGCCGCCCCGCGCCATGGATGGCGCGTGGCGGCGGCCCACGGATTCAAGCCTGCGTGCGGGCACACCGAGCCTAGGCGAGGTGCCGAGTGGTGGGGCAAGAGCGTTTTGCTTACTTTGCCGCTCTTGCAAAGTGAGCCGCCGTCAGGGCGGAACCCTAGGTGGCCGTTACCGCAGGAATGGATATGTACACAATCCAACTGTGTTGACTGCCAGGCCGTCTTCGCAGGCAAGCCAGCTCCCACAGTTGGATCGTGGTGCGTCAGGTGGATATGGGGCGGCTGGCGGGCCGTTAAGGGAGCAAGCTCCCTCGCCACGGGTTCAGCGCGCTATGCTGGCGCTCCAACCCACAGGGACGCGTGCACATGCCAATCAACCCAGCCTTCATCCTTCACCAGACCGAACACTGGCAACTCAACCACCACCTGACCTCGAAGCTGCCGGGTTACCTGATGCTGAGCGCCAGGGCGCCGATTGACGCCCTCCCCGACATGCCTGAAGCCGCACTGGCAGAACTGGGCGGCCTGCTCGCCAACATCCAGCGGGTGATGCAAACCCAACTCCAGCCGAAATGGTTGTATATCAGCCGCTACGGCCATATGCCCGGCTTCCCACTGCACTTTCATTGCATTCCCGTTTATGACTGGGTAGAGCAAGCCTTCTGGCGGGACGAGCGCTATCGCTCGCTGAACGCTTTCGGCACCCACCCCCTCGAGCCCGTGACCGATGGTGCTGAACTGACCCTGTTCGTATGGCGCGAATTTGGCGAGAGCCCCACCCCGCCGCAGATACAAGGGCCAGGAATAGAGCTTGTGATCGAGCAATTGCGCGCTGCATTCAAGCGCGATTCATAACCCGCAACTGCTTGACCATCGGTACACACGCCAGCACCAACCCGGACGGAGAGCGATACACTACCTGCTCATCGCCCACATACCCGCACGCGCTATAAAAACTCACCGCGTTCAGTGTCGCATCCAGCACCACCTGCTCAATCGCCTGCTGCTGCGCCACGTGCTCCAAGTGAGCAAGCATCGCCTTGCCAAACCCTCGCCCGCTGAATACGGGCAATACAAACAAGGCGCCGAGTTCATGGTTGGCAAGATCCAGCATGCCAGTGGCAACAGGTTCGCCATTGAACCATCCCATGTAGAACTGTTTTTCCATCAGCGCGCCGTAACCATCACTGGCGCGACCTCGAGTCCAGAGCGCCATTTTTTCAGCGCTATAAGCGCCAATACATTGGCCTAGAATGGCCTCGCGACGAATCTCAAACGCACGCTCGGCGTCGTCCGGCGTGGCGCGTTTTATCTCCAGCATCGCAAGCTCCTTCCATAACCTCAAACTGCCATTAGCCCATTTGTGCTAATCGACCCTACCTCACGGCGGCGCTATATTCCGCGGCACTTCCAACGTTCTCACCCACACCGCGCATTCAGTGCGCGCGGGTTCGTTGCGCGTTGGAAAAACCAAAACAACCCCAAGGAAGAAGCACCATGAAACTCCTCTCCCCTGTCACTCGCCTTGCCCTGCTGGGCGCCTTGATCATTGGCGTCGCCGGTTGCAGCAATATCAAGCCTACCGAAGACCATCTCAAGAAGCTGTCGGAAACCAATCTGGGCGAGCCGGTAAAACGTATCTCCAATGTGCGCAGCGACTCCATGACCACCTACTACGTGGCTAACACGGCCTCCGGCGAGTACAACTGTTCCGTGCCCAGTGGTGCCAGCGGCGGCGCGTTCGCGATTGCCAGCTTCGGCCTGATGAAGCCAGCGGCCTACTGCATGCCCAAGGGTGCCAAAGGCAATGGATTAACACCATTCATGCAGTAATTTTTTCCTGGCTGAGCTCACGCAGAGTGCCGCGCAGTTCCACAGGGCGTACCGGTTTGGACAGGATAGCGATCTGACGGTCATGCAACGCGGCCTGGATTTTCTCCACGTCGTGCCCGGTGAGGATCAGCGCTGGCACCGCCCAGCCACGTTGCTCGCGTAGCTGGTCGATGCATTCGATACCGGTGGCGTGGTTGCCCAGATCATAGTCGGCGACGATGATGTCGCAGTCGCTGACCAAACCCTGCCCCGTGGACTCGGCCTGCACTTGGCACCCCCAGCGCTCGAGCAGGGCCTGGGTGGCGAGCAGCACGTTGTAGTCATCCTCTACCAGGC
>NZ_WKCD01000195.1:0-10682 GCF_021606625.1 Pseudomonas sp. PA-4-8C | reverse complement strand
ATCCGCCAGTGATTTGGGGGGCCGCCGCCACGCGCCATCCATGGCGCGGGGCGGCTAAACCGGCATCCCTGCCGGTTTACCCCCCAAATCACTGTCGAATTCCGGCCAGCGTGGTTTGACGGGGCGCTTGAGATCAAAAGCAGATCAAGATCAAGAGCGGCTCGCTTCGCATCGTGGTTACCGTCGGCTGTCAGGCCGCCATCGCAGGCAAGCCTGCTCCCACATTTGGATAGTGGGGCGTCAGATAGATAGGTGAACGCTGCCAGACCACCTTCGCAGGCGAGCCCACTTGAGCGGTTATTGCTGAGTGAGTTGCGTCCACAACGCCGGTGCACCCGCAGCCTTGGCAATCGCCTCCAGCCGCGCCGCATGTTCGGCCAGGTCCTGCTCGCTGGCGCGGATGATCGGCGTCGGCTTGCGATCAGCCGGCAAGCGGCGGATTTCCGAAGGTCGGTTGCCCGAGCCCTCCGCCGAACCACTGCCATCGGACGCATTACCGGCCAGGGACAGGCTGGTCTGCCCGCCGGTCATGGTCAGGTAAACGTCGGCCAGGATCTCGGAGTCGAGCAAGGCGCCGTGGAGTTCACGGCCGGAGTTGTCGACGCCATAGCGCTTGCACAAGGCATCGAGGCTGTTGCGTTGGCCCGGGTGGCGCTCGCGGGCCATCATCAAGGTATCGAGGATCGTACAGTGCTGGGAGATATCCGCACGGTCGGTCTGCCCCATCAGGGCAAATTCGTTATTGATGAAGCCGATGTCGAACGCCGCGTTATGGATGATCAACTGGGCGCCATTGATGAATTCGAAGAACTCATCGGCCACTTCGGCGAAGCGCGGCTTGCCCTTGAGGAATTCGTCGGTGATGCCGTGGACGCCAATCGCGCCCTCATCACTGTCGCGGTCCGGTTGCAGGTAGACGTGGAAGTGGCGGCCGGTCAGGCGGCGCCCCATCAATTCGACACAGCCGATTTCGATGATCCGGTGACCATCGGTCACCGGCATGCCGGTGGTTTCGGTATCGAGTACAACAGATCGGATGGCCATCAGGGTTCAGCTCTCAACGGTTCGGTACAGTTCAAGGGGCGGGATATTAGCACGCTCTATAAGTGTGCGGACGAGCAACTCGCCCGCGCAACCCTGACCCTGTAAGCCGCAACGATCACTGGGTCTTTTTGATCAGGCCAAAATCCCGCAGGGCCACGTAGGGGTCCCAATACTCGCGCACCGACTGGATTTGCCCATCCTTGGCCATTCGCAAAATAGCGATGAAGCGCTGCTGGTAGGGCTTGTTAGTGGCGCGAATCACCCCATCGCTGCTGTACTCAAACACGTAGGTGCCCTTTTGGGTGGTCTGGAGCAAGGTCCAGGTCTTGGGATCGCTATACCTCAAGTTGCCCAACTGCTTGCTGAAGTTGGTGAAGTAATCGGTCATTTCCTGGCGCCCTTTATTGGCACGCTTAAAGCCCACATTCGGAAAATCATCGACCGGCGCATAGGCCAGTGCGTAAACGCCATCCTTCTGATAATACTTGGCCATTTCGGCTGGATGCTCCGACCAGCCATTCAGGCTACGCCAATAGAAATTCGCGACGTCAGCCGCGGTATACCCAGGTGCCAGATAGTAGAGACCGCCTCGCTCCTTGATGACGGGGGTAGCTTGAGCGTTGGCCCCGACGGAAAAAACCGCAGCCGCGACCCATGCACTCAGTGCCCACCTACGAAGAATCCCCATGCTTATTACCTCACGCTTACGAATGGCTTGAAGTCGATTACGGGGTAACCGACCGTTGAAGCCAGACTAACGAGCAGCTTCGCAGGACGCTTTACCTTGCCTGCTGTTGTGTTGACACATATTGCGCAATGTACGACGCCTAGGGGCGGCGCAACTGGCTAGCGGCCTGCCCCACGATGCGCCGGAACGCACGGGAAAACTGGCTGGCGCCGGCAAACCCGGTGTCCAGGGCAATGTCCAACAGGCTGCGGTCAGTGGTGGTAATCAAGTGCTTGGCCCGATTGACGCGACACAGCAAAAGGTACTGGTACGGTGACATACCGAACGAACGCCGGAAGACCCGAGAGAAATGATAAGGGCTGAGGTTGACGATGTTCGACAAGTCAGCCAGGCGGACTTCGTTGGCCAGGGATGCCTCGATATAGTCGATCAAACGCTGGCGCTGCACAGGCCCGAACTCACCAGTATTCACCGGCACAACCTCCGGCAGTTGTTGCAGCGCACGCACTTCCTGCATCAACAGCATCACCAGGGTTTCCAGGTACAGGGCATCGGTTTTGCCGCTACGCACGACCTGATCCAAGCGCTCCAGCAATCCCCGCAAAAAAGCATCATGGCAACTGATCAGCGGCTTGAGATCCGTTTGTACACGATAGGTCGGGCAGACTGCCGCCAATTGATCCTCATCAATCGACACCAGGGCATAGCCGACCCTGGCACGCTCACCCGTCCACCCTTCGAATAAGGCACCGGCCGGAATAAAATCGACGAACTGGTCCAGAGCCCTCGGCCCAGCCATGCGCAAGCCGTCGATGCTGACCTCGCCATCGCTGACCGAACCCTGCCGATACAGCGCAAACTGATGCTGCGCACGGCGCATTTCAAAGCGATGTGGGCGATGCGCCACCTGCACGCACTCAATCGCACCCCAAGGCGGCAACGTACGACGGATCATCTGTGAAATGCGTGGCGGCGTGTACGTCAGCCCTTGCGGCTCGCTCTCTACTGCTTCGTCAAGAAATGCCTGGACATCGGCATGAGGTAAAGAGGACATCCCGCACTCCCGTTAGCATTCAACCCGGTATTAATTAAATAATGGTGCCTTTCGTTTACCCATCAGGCCTGCCCGGCAGTATGCCGGACACCGCTGCCAAAGGTGCCCCTCAATGATTGAAGCTCGATACACGCCAGCGCTGCTATTGGCCAGCCTCCTGCTCGGTGGCTGTTCCACTGCGCAAGCTCCCGACATCGCAGGCCCCCAGCTGCCGCTGATCGTAGCCCATCGAGGTGGCACGGCGGACTTTCCGGAGAACACGCTACTGGCGATTCAGAACGCCTTGCACCATAACGTCGACATGCTGTGGCTGACCGTGCAACTGAGCCGTGACGACGTGCCCGTGTTGTACCGACCCGCCGACTTGAGTGCCAATACCCAGGGTAGCGGCGCGGTCGCAGAGAAAACCTGGGTGCAGTTGCAACAACTCAACGCTGGCTGGCAGTTCAAGCAAGCTGCAGCGGATGGCCGCGTGACCTTTCCTTATCGCACCCAGGCCGTAGCGTTGCCCTCATTGCAGCAGGCATTGGCGGCGATTCCAGCCAACACCCCGATCATCCTCGACATGAAAGCACTGCCGGCTGCGCCCCAGGCCGCGGCTGTCGCCCGCGTATTGGAGCAGCACCACGCCTGGGACCGCGTGTGGATCTACTCCACCGACGTCAGCTACCAGCAAGCATTTGCCCAATATCCCAAGGCCCGCTTGTTCGAATCCCGCGACCAGACCCGTGAACGCCTGGCCAATGTCGCCCTGGCAAACAGTTGCAAACCGCCTCCGCAACCCGGCGGTTGGGTAGCATTCGAGTACCAGCGCACAGTGGATGTGGTGGAAACCTTCACCCTCGGCGAGGCCCGTTCAGCGGTGAATGCCAAGCTGTGGACGCCCCAGGCTGTCGACTGTTTCCGCGCCAACGGCGAGTCGAATATTCTGGCGATTGGGGTCAACAACGATGACGATTATCGCGCTGCTGCCTGCCTGAAGCTCGATGCGGTGCTGGTGGACTCGCCACGCAAGATGGCGGCAGTGAAGCAGCGGCTCGAACGGCCGCTGCGGTGTCGCTGATTCAGCTCTGCTTGTAGCCGCGCACTTCATCCACGCCACGGTTGGCCAATTGGTCGGCGCGCTCGTTGCCAGGGTGGCCAATGTGGCCGCGTACCCATTTCCAGGTGATGTCGTGACGGTTGCACTGCTCATCGAGCAATTGCCACAGGTCGGCGTTCTTGACCGGCTCCTTGGCCGCCGTCTTCCAGCCGCGTTTTTTCCAGTTGACCATCCACTCGTTGATGCCCTTCATCACATACTGCGAGTCGGTCACCAGGAGTACGTTGCAGCGCCGCTTGAGTTCTTCGAGGCCGCGAATGGCGCCCATCAGTTCCATGCGGTTATTGGTGGTATTGGCTTCGCCGCCCCACAGTTCCTTCTCCACGCCCTTGCACACCAGCAAGGCGCCCCAGCCGCCTGGGCCCGGGTTGCCTTTGCAGGCGCCATCGGTGAAGAGTTCTACGCTATCGGTCATCGGTTATTCGGCCTGAAATCAAAAAGAGGTTTTACGGTTCGCGTTGTTCGCGGTTGACCTTGGCCAACGGCATCGGCACGAGCTTGCCGATCGGCTCGCGGCGTACTTGTTGCACCGGTCGCAGCCCGACCACGATCTTGCGTGCAACCAATAAATAGAAGCCGCCACCCGACAGCTGCCAGGCCCCTGCGCGGCGTTCCCAACCGGCCAGGCGGCCCTGCCACTTGGCAGTCGCAAGCGGCGGACGATAGCACCCGAAGCGGCGTTTCTCCAGCGCAAAGCCCAGCAGGTTGAGCCAGTCACCCACCCGTGATGGCGCGATGCAACGCGCCTGACGCAACCCGTCATGGGCGAACACACGGCGCAGGCCCCAACTGCTCCAGGGGTTGATGCCGACAATCAGCAAATGGCCACCTGGGCGCACGCTGCTCGCCGCTTCGCGCAACAAACCGTGGGGTGACAGGCAGAAATCCAGGCCATGCTGCAACACCACCACATCGGCGGCGTGTTCGCTCAAGGGCCAGGCCTGTTCCTCGCAGACGATTTCCACCCCCGGCAACGGCGCGCCCAGGCGCACATTGCGTTGCACCTGCGGCGCCGAGGGCGGCGTGTCGGCCGACGGGCCGTAGTGCACCAGGTAGCCACCAAAGAACCGGCCCAGCTCGTCTTCGAGCATGCGCCGCTCTTCTTCCAGCAAAAACTGCCCAATCGGCCCGGACAACCATTCGCGGGCCGCGCTGATCAGGGCCAGCCACTCAGGATCGGCCTGGGCGAACGCTTTATCAGTCATTGCATTCTCCAACTCGCCTAGACGTTCTAAGATGCACCAATGTGTTCAGCTTGGCGAATCGAAGAATGATACAGATCAGTGCCCTACCCGCCTTCACCGACAACTACATCTGGTTGTTACAGGACCCCACCACCCAACGCTGCGCGGTGGTCGATCCCGGCGATGCCGCGCCCGTGCTGGCCTGGCTCAAGCAGAATGCGGCGTGGACCCTCAGCGACATCCTGGTCACCCACCATCACCATGATCATGTAGGCGGTGTCGAGCAACTGAAAACTGCCACCGGCGCCAAGGTCTACGGCCCGGCCAACGAAAAGATCCCGGCGCGGGATGTGGCCTTGCACGACAACGACCACATCAACGTGCTGGGCTGGGACTTCGACGTGTACGCCGTGCCAGGCCATACCCTCGGCCACATCGCCTTTTACCACCAAGGCGTGTTGCTGTGTGGCGATACCTTGTTTGCTGCCGGCTGCGGTCGCCTCTTCGAGGGAACGCCCGAACAGATGTACAGCTCCCTGGAACGCCTGGCCGCCCTGCCCGCCGATACGCAGGTGTACTGCACCCACGAGTACACACAAAGTAACCTCAAGTTTGCACAAGCCGTGGAACCGCACAACGCCGACATCGCCGAACGGGTGAAAAATGTCGCCCAACTCCGCGCCCGTGGCGAGATGACGCTGCCATCCAACCTGGCCCTGGAAAAACTTACTAACCCATTTTTGCGCACCGCTGAAACATCCGTTAAACAAAAAGCGGACGAACGGAACGGCCGCGACAACCGCTCTGGGGCCGAGGTGTTTGCTAGCTTGAGGGCTTGGAAAGATAAGTTCTAACCAGATGCATTCTGATACGTAATTTCTGAATGGTTGACCGGAACCAAAGCGCTTTCTAGAATCGCCCGACATTTTTGCCCGGAACTTACTTCCAGCCAATGTCGTCATCTATTCGTAAATCCATTTCTTCAGACGCATTGACCCGCCTGGCTCAAGCCGTGGCGGTGGCCGTTTCCGCAACTCTGGCGGGCTGCCAATCGACCCATTACGCTGCACAATCCACCGTGCAACCCAAACCGAATCTTGCTGCCAAGATCAAGCAAAAACCTATTTGGCTATCAGAGAAGCCCAGCCCCGAAGTGCCCCAGGATGTCTGGGAACGCATGCGTCGGGGCTTTCAATTGCAGGACGGTGTCGGGGTCAACCCGCGCATCGAGCAACAGCGCCTGTGGTTCGCCAGCAACCCCTCCTTTCTGGAGAATGCCGGCGAACGCGGCAGCCTCTACATTCATTACATCGTCGAACGCCTTGAAGAACGCAACATGCCCCTGGAGCTGGCGCTCCTGCCAGTGATTGAAAGTGCCTACAACCCAATGGCCTATTCGCGCAGCGATGCGGTCGGCTTGTGGCAGTTCATTCCCTCCACCGGGCGCTACTTCAACCTGCGCCAGACCCGCGCCTACGACGGCCGCCGCGACATCACCGCCTCCACCACCGCCGCCCTGGACTATCTGACGCGTCTGCATGACATGTTCAACGGCGACTGGCTGCTGGCCCTGGCGGCCTATAACGCCGGCGAAGGCACGGTCAGCCGGGCAATCGAGCGCAACGAGAAGCTCGGCCTGCCCACCGACTACTGGAACCTGCCCCTGCCTCAGGAAACCAAGGACTATGTGCCCAAGTTCCTGGCCTTGTCCCAGGTGGTACTGGCGCCCGAAGCCTACGGCGTCAACCTGAACCCGATTGCCAACACGCCGTACTTCGAAGTGGTTGAAGTCAAGCAAAGCATGGACCTGTCACGGGTTGCCGCGCTGGCCGAGATCGACGAAGACGAACTGTTCCAGCTCAACCCGGCGTTGAAACAACGCACCACCCTGGACGGCCCCCAGCATCTGCTGGTACCGACCTCCAAGGCCCAACTGCTGACCAGCACCCTTTCGACGATGAAGCCGGAAGAATTGCTGAGCATGCGCCCGAAAAAGCCGGTGTTCGACGAAGTCGAGACCAAGGCCGTTGCAGGGCGCACCCGCAGCTACAAGGTACGCAGTGGCGACAACCTCACACTGATCGCCAAGGCCAACAAGGTCGATGTGCATGACCTGCAGCGCTGGAACAAGCTCAACGGCCAGGCTCTCAAGGTCGGCCAGACCCTGGTGATGCAGGACACGCGCAAAGTTGCGGCGAAAAAACCGGTGCAGTACAAGGTCAAGAAAGGTGACTCGCTGTACATGGTGGCCAAACGCTTTAACGTCGAGATGCAACATCTCAAGCGTTGGAACCCGCGCACCGGCCAGGCACTGAAGCCAGGCCAGATGCTGGTGGTTTCCGGGCCAAGATAAATCAATGTAGGAGCTGGCTTGCCTGCGATGCAGACACCTCGGTGTATGTCCCAGGCACCGAGTCGATGCTATCGCAGGCAAGCCAGCTCCCACATTTGACCTTCATACCGCCCAATAGCTCGCAGTCCGCAACATGGCCTTCCCGACAGCCTTTTTCCAACCGGAACAAGCTGTTACTGTACCGATCATAAAGCCCAAGCCGCCCGGATCGGATCTCTGACTTGAAGCGTCCCCTCCTTTTACTAATAAGCCTGGCCTTGAGCTTTGCGGCGAACGCGACGATCACCGAGAGCCACGGTTATGCGCAGTTCGGCACACTCAAGTACCCGGCCAAATTCACCCATTACGATTGGGTAAACCCTGCAGCGCCAAAAGGCGGCACATTGCGGGTAATGGCATTTGGCACCTTCGATACGCTCAACCCCTATACCTTCAAGGGCTCAAGCCCGGTTTCCACCGCCAATTTCCTGCAGTACGGCGTCAACGAGCTCAATGAACCCTTGATGGTGGGCACCGGGCAATACGCGCCGTCCGGAGATGAACCCACCTCCAGTTATGGCCTGATCGCCCAGTCGGTGGAATACAGCGAAGACCGCAGTTGGGTGGTATTCAACCTGCGCCCCGAAGCGCGCTTTCACGACGGCAAGCCGATCACCGCCGATGACGTAGCGTTCTCCTATCGCACCCTGCTGACCGAAGGCCACCCGCAGTACCGCACCAACCTGCAGGAAGTGGCCCGGGTCGACATCCTCAACCCCCACCGTATCCGCTTTGTGTTCAAGCGCGCCGGCAACCCCTTGCTGATCCTGCGCCTGGGCGAGTTGCCGGTGCTGCCCCAGCACTATTGGAAAAACCGTGACTTCAAGGCCACCACCTTCGAGCCGCCCCTGGGCAGTGGGCCTTATCGCATCACCAAGGTTGCGCCTGGGCGGCAACTGGTGTTTGAACGGGTCAAGGATTACTGGGGCAAAGACCTGCCGGTCAACCAGGGTTTCTATAACTACGACAAGGTCGAAGTGGAGTTCTATCGCGACAGTGACGTGGCCTTTGAAGCCTTCAAGGCCGGTGAATTCGATATTTATATCGAGCATCAGGCCAAAAACTGGGCCACAGGCTACACCTTCCCGGCGGTCAACCGCGGCGATGTGATCAAGGCGCAGATCGCCCATCAGATCCCCACTCAAAGCCAGGGCCTGTTCATGAACACCCGGCGACCGGCGTTCAGCCAGGCCAAGGTGCGCGAAGCCCTGGGGTTGATGTTCGATTTTGAATGGACCAACCGCACACTGTTCAGCAGCGCCTATAAGCGTTCGGTGAGCTATTACCCCAACAGTGAATTCTCGGCCACCGGCCTGCCCGTGGGCCATGAGTGGTTGATGCTCTCGCCCTACCGCGACCAACTGCCGGCCGCGCTGTTTACCCAGCCGTTCAACCTGCCGCACACCGACGGCCGCGGCATCCCCCGCGAAACCCTGCGCCAGGCCCTGGCCCTGCTCGGCGAGGCCGGCTGGAAACTGTCGGGGCAGCGCCTACTGGATAAGGACGGGCAACCGCTGCGTCTGGAAATACTGCTGGTCAACCCGAACCTTGAGCGCATCCTGCAACCTTATGTCGAAAATCTGACCCGCATCGGCATCGACGCCCGCTTGCGCACCGTTGACCGCGCACAGTACAAACAGCGCCTCGATCAATTCGATTTCGACATGATTCTGATGACCCTCAACCAGACCTTGAGCCCCGGCCTTGAGCAGTGGCAGTACTTCCACTCCAGCCAAGCCGCAATCAAGGGCAGCAAGAATTACGCCGGTATCGCCAACCCGGTGGTCGACCACCTGCTGGACCAACTGCTGGCGGCGCAGACCCGCGAAGAACAACTGGCCGCCGGCCGCGCCCTGGACCGGGTGCTGCTGTGGCAGCACTACAGCATTCCCAACTGGTACCTCAACTATCATCGCCTGGCGTACCGCAACCGGTTCGCCTTCGTCACCACGCCGCCCTATAGCCTGGGCCTGAGCGCGTGGTGGCTGAAAGCTTCGGAGAAAGCCCAATGATGTCCTTGCGTACTACCCTGCTCGCCAGCCTGTTGCTGTGCACCGCGGCGCACGCCGCGCCACAACATGCGCTGACCCTCTACAACGAGCCCCCCAAGTACCCCGCCGACTTCAAGCATTTTGACTACGTAAACCCCGACGCCCCCAAGGGCGGCACCTTCCGCGAATCGGCCATGGGCGGCTTCGACAGCCTCAACCCCTACATCAGCAAGGGCGTGCCGGCGGATAACCTGCCGCTGATCTACGACACCCTGGCCATGCAGAGCCTGGACGAACCCATCACCGAATACGGCCTGGTGGCCGGCAAGATCGAAAAAGCCCCGGACAACAGCTGGGTGCGCTTCTACCTGCGCCCCGAAGCGCGCTTCCATGACGGCCACCCGATCCGCGCTGAAGACGTGGTGTTCACCTTCCAGACCCTGATCAAGGAAGGCAACCCGCTGTACCGCAACTACTACGCCGACGTCGATGAGGTGGTGGCCGAAGACCCGTTGCGCGTGCTGTTCAAGTTCAAGCGCACCAACAACCGCGAGTTGCCGCTGATCCTGGGGCAGTTGCCAGTGCTGCCCAAACACTGGTGGGCGAGCCGGGATTTTTCCAAGGGCAACCTGGAAATCCCTCTGGGCAGCGGGCCTTACCAGGTGGCCGAAGTCAAGCCAGGCCGTATGATTCGCTACGAGCGAGTCAAGGATTATTGGGCCAAGGACCTGCCGGTCAATAAGGGCTTCTACAACTTCGATACCCGCATCACCGATTACTACCGCGACAGCACCGTCTCCCTGGAAGCCTTGAAGGCCGGGCAGTTCGACTACTGGCTGGAGTTCAGCGCCAAGAACTGGGCCAATGCCTACAACATTCCAGCGGTGAAAGAAGGCCGCTTGATCAAGGAAGAAATCCCCAACGGCAACCCCACTGGCATGCAGGGTTTTGTGTTCAACATGCGCAAGCCGATGTTCCAAGACGTGCGGGTGCGCAAGGCCATCAGCCTGTTGCTGGATTTCGAATGGAGCAACAAGCAGTTGTTCAACGGTGCCTACACCCGCACCCGCAGCTATTTCGAAAACTCGGAAATGGCCGCCACCGGCCTACCCGGCCCGGATGAACTGGCGATCCTTGAGCCGCTGCGTGACAAGATCCCTGGCGAAGTCTTCACCCAGGCCTTCGAACCGTCCCACACCGACGGCAGCGGCATGATCCGCACCCAAC
>NZ_WKCD01000194.1:0-10685 GCF_021606625.1 Pseudomonas sp. PA-4-8C | reverse complement strand
GGCCCCTGTGGGAGCTGGCTTGCCTGCGATGCAGACAACTCGGTGCTTGCGTCAGACCGAGGTGATGCTATCGCAGGCAAGCCAGCTCCCACAGAAAGCCCTGCTCCCACAGGGATATTGCATTGGCCCGCGTTACCAGGCTAGCAGCACTTGGGCCCACCCTTGCCGCCGTAACGGGCTTCCTGGCGTTCCCGGAAGAACGCCTTGTAGTCCATCACCGGCTTGTCCGGGTGTTTGGTTTGCATATGCTCGACGTAGGTGTCGTAGTCGGGCATGCCGACCATCAGGCGGGCGGCCTGACCGAGGTATTTACCGAGGCGACTGATGTCATTGAACATGTTTGCAATCCTCGTTTACGCGTCCGGTACAGCCTGGAACGGGGCTTCTTTATCCGTACGCTCTTTGTTGCCCCAGGCGGCGACACCCACCTTCAGCGCATAGAACAGGATGCTGAACACCACGAACAGGAACAGCGCCGTCAGCGTTGCGTTGGTGTAGGCGTTCCAGATCACGTGCTGCATCTGGTCGATGCTCTTGGCCGGGGCCAGGATCTGGCCGTTAGCCAGGGCATCGCTGTATTTCTTGGCCAACGACAGGAAGCCGATCGCCGGGTTGGCGTCGAACAGCTTGATGAAGCCTGCCGTGGTGGTGCAGATCAACAGCCACACCGCCGGCAACATGGTCACCCAGATGTAGCGCTGGCGTTTCATTTTGATCAGCACAACGGTTGCCAGCATCAACGCGATACCCGCCAGCATCTGGTTGGAGATACCGAACAGCGGCCACAAGGTATTGATCCCACCCAGCGGGTCGATCACACCTTGGTACAGCAGGTAACCCCACATCGCCACACAACCGGCCGTCGCGATCAGGTTGGCGGTCCAGGACTCGGTGCGTTTGAGCGCCGGCACGAACGAACCCAGCAGGTCCTGCAGCATGAAGCGACCGGCACGGGTGCCGGCGTCCACGGCCGTGAGGATGAACAGCGCTTCGAACAGGATCGCAAAGTGGTACCAGAACGCCATGGTGTTTTCACCCGGCAGCACACTGTGCAGGATCTGCGCGATACCCACCGCCAACGTCGGCGCACCGCCGGCACGCGCCAGGATGGTGGTTTCACCGATATCGTGGGCCACGGCAGAGAGCGCCTCAGGCGTAATGGCAAAGCCCCAACTGCTGACCGTCTGCGCCACGGTAACCACGTCGGTGCCGACAATGGCAGCCGGGCTGTTCATGGCGAAGTACACGCCAGGCTCGATCACCGAGGCGGCAACCATCGCCATGATGGCCACGAACGACTCCATCAGCATGCCGCCGTAACCGATGTAACGGGCATGGCTTTCACTGGCGAGCAACTTGGGCGTGGTGCCCGAAGAGATCAGCGCGTGGAAGCCCGAGACCGCGCCACAAGCGATGGTGATGAACAGGAACGGGAACAGGCCGCCCTTCCACACCGGGCCGGTGCCGTCGATGAACTGGGTGAGTGCCGGCATTTTCAGGTCAGGCATGGTGACCAGAATGCCAATCGCCAGGGCGATGATGGTGCCGATTTTCAGGAACGTCGACAGGTAGTCGCGGGGCGCCAGGATCAGCCACACCGGCAGCACAGCAGCCACGAAGCCGTAGCCGATCAGCATCCAGGTGATTTGGATACCGGTGAAAGTGAACGCCTTGGCCCACACTGGATCAGCGGCAATCTGCCCGCCCAGCCAGATCGAACCCAGCAGCAACAGCACGCCGATGATCGAGATTTCACCGATGCGGCCCGGGCGGATGTAGCGCATGTAGATGCCCATGAACATCGCGATCGGGATGGTCGCCATCACCGTGAAGATGCCCCATGGGCTCTCGGCCAGGGCCTTGACCACGATCAGCGCCAGCACCGCGAGGATGATGATCATGATCAGGAAGCAGCCGAACAGCGCGATGGTTCCGGGAATGCGGCCCATCTCTTCGCGAACCATGTCCCCCAGGGAACGGCCATTGCGACGAGTGGACAGGAACAGGACCATAAAGTCTTGCACCGCACCGGCCAGCACCACCCCGGCAATCAGCCACAGGGTACCGGGCAGATAGCCCATTTGCGCCGCCAACACCGGGCCGACCAACGGGCCTGCACCGGCAATCGCCGCAAAGTGGTGACCGAAAAGAATGTGTTTGTTGGTCGGTACATAGTCCAGACCATCGTTGTTGACCACCGCAGGGGTTGCCCGCCGAGGGTCGAGTTGCATCACGTTGTTGGCGATGAACAGACTGTAGTAACGGTACGCAACCAGGTAGATGGCCACTGCAGCGACCACAATCCACAAGGCGTTGATCGCCTCGCCGCGGCGCAAGGCCACTACGCCCAGGGCGCACGCTCCTACAATTGCCAGCACCAGCCAGGGTAAGTGGCGTAGCAGGCTATTATTATTTTTCATTTTTATATTCCAGCCAGGGTGGACAGAAAGGACAGCCAGCCCGAGTTTAGCGCTACTGGCCTTAAAGACCAGCCCCCTACGTTGGTCTAGAGCCTTCAACCGGTAAAAAAAGCCGAAATAATCGCCCCTTGATGGCCCCGGGCTACACTCCCCCCATTCACAGAGGGTTTTACCATGACCGAGCATGCGTCTGAACGTCGCCGTTTTCGCCGGATTGCCTTTGATGCCACGGCCGAACTTCGGCAAAACGGCAGCGAATGGCCGGTGAAACTGCTGGATCTATCACTCAAGGGTTTACTGGTGGAACGGCCTGACGACTGGAAGGGAAATAAAGCGCTGCCCTTTGAAGTCGACATACGCCTGGATCAGAAGACGCATATAAAGATGCAAGCGCGGCTGACCCATGAAGATCCTGGTCAATTGGGCTTTGTGTGCAAACACATTGATCTGGATTCGATCAGCCATTTGCGCAGGTTCGTTGAGTTGAACCTGGGTGATGAGCAAGAGCTGGAGCGCGAGCTGGGCGCCCTGCTGGAGATCTAGCTGCCAACATGAATCAAGGGTGGGAGCTGGCTTGCCTGCGATGACGGTGTATCAGGCAAGGATGGGTAAGCTGACCCGCCGCTATCGCAGGCAAGCCAGCTCCCACAGGGGTTCAGCAGTGTTGCGGATTATTCGAACAGCGCATCCAACGCCTGTTCCAAGCGTGTCACAGCAATGATCTGTAACCCCGGCGGCGCCTCCTTCGGGGCATTGCCCTTGGGCACAATCGCGCGCTTGAAGCCATGCTTGGCCGCTTCCTTCAACCGCTCCTGCCCACTCGGCACCGGGCGCACTTCGCCCGACAGACCCACCTCGCCAAACACCAGCAAATCATGGGGCAACGGCCGATTACGCAGGCTGGACATCACCGCCGCCATCAACGCCAGGTCGGACGCGGTCTCCAACACCTTGACCCCGCCCACCACGTTCAGGAACACATCCTGGTCGTGGGTCGGAATGCCGCCATGCCGGTGCAGCACCGCCAGCAGCATCGCCAGGCGGTTCTGGTCCAGGCCCAGCGTGACCCGCCGAGGGTTGGCCAAATGGCTGTCATCCACCAGCGCCTGGACTTCCACCAACATCGGCCGGGTGCCTTCCCACGTCGCCATCACCACACTGCCTGGGACTTCTTCCTGGGCGCGGGTGAGAAAAATCGCCGAGGGGTTCGAGACTTCTTTCAGCCCCCGGTCGGTCATGGCGAACACACCCAGTTCGTTGACGGCGCCAAAGCGGTTCTTCACCGCCCGTAGCAGGCGCAGGCGACCGTCGGATTCCCCTTCGAAATACAGCACGGTGTCGACCATGTGTTCCAACACCCGTGGCCCGGCCAGTGCGCCTTCCTTGGTGACGTGGCCGACCAGGAAGATCGCCGTGCCGCTCTGCTTGGCGTAACGCACCAGCAGCGCAGCGCTTTCGCGCACCTGGGACACGCCGCCGGGTGCCGACTGCAGCTGTTCGGTGAAAATCGTCTGGATCGAGTCAATGACCATGACTTTGGGTTTTTCGATGCGCGCCGTGGCGATGATGCTTTCGATGCAGGTTTCGGTCATCACCCGCAACTGATCCTGAGGCAAGCCCAGGCGCCGGGCGCGCATGGCCACTTGCTGCTGGGACTCTTCGCCGGTGACATACAGCGCTGGCATACGGCTGGCGATGCTGCACAGGGTTTGCAGCAGGATCGTGGACTTGCCGATGCCAGGGTCACCGCCAATCAATACCACCGAGCCGTCCACCAGGCCACCGCCCAATACCCGATCCAGTTCGCCGGAGGCGGTGGAAAAGCGCGGGATCTCTTCGACGCTGACTTCGGCCAGGGTCTTGATCTGTGCCTGTTGCCCGGTCCAGCCGGCACGGCCGGTGGGGGCCGCGGCACCGCCACTCTCGATCATGGTTTCAGTCAGGGTGTTCCACGCGCCGCATTCGGAGCACTGGCCCGCCCATTTGGGAAAGGTCGCGCCGCACTCTGTGCAGCCGTACATGCGCTTGGCCTTTGCCATATGAGAACCTCCAACCGAAAAACCGCGATGATAGCTCAGCGCGACGCTGGGGTCCGGATTTCGCCCTTGGCTAAACGTGAAGCGCTGTTCCCGACCGGGTCTTCGGCGTTCAGATCGGCGCCTTTGGCTTGCAGCGCCCCCAGCAACTCGACGCGCTTGAATAGCCCGGCATACATGGCGGCGGTCTGCCCTGCGCCGTTGCGTTGGTCAGGGTTGCAGTCGGTGGCCAACAGGCGCTGGGCGATTTTCAGCTCGCCTTTGAAGATGGCGCCCATCAACGCTGTGTTGCCGCGTTTATCCTGCACACAGGCGTCGGCGCCGGCATCGAGCAGACGCTCCACATACGGGCCCTGGCCGTGATAAGCAGCCAGGATCAACGCGGTGTAGCCCTTGTCGTCCTGGGTATTGAGACCGTAGCCGGACTCAATGAAGGTGTTGAGCATGTCGAGGTCGCCACGACGGGCGGCGTCGAAATAGTAGTCCTGCAACTGCGCCTTGAGCGCCACCGGGTCGGGAGACTCGGCATGGGCAGCGAAGGCCAGCATGGCCATCAGTAAACCGATAGAGATGCGCATAGGGTGTTCTCCTGCCAAAGGTCGACGCCCGTGAAGGCGCCGACCGCAACCAACGAATCAGTCAGTCAGTTTTTCCGCCAGCGCCTTCACGCGAGCCAGATCGCCCTTGGCGACCTTGGCCACGCCGGTGCCGTATTCCGGATCCGCCTTGTAGAGGAACGACAGGATGATGTGCTTGCTCTCGTCATCGGTGGTGGCCAATGAGCCGCCGAAGTTGTTGATCAAGTCCTCGCGCTCTTTCTTGGTGTAGGAACGGTACAGATCACCGGCCTGCTTGAAGTTCTGCTCACGCTGGATCTTGGCCTGCTGGGTGCTGCCCGACAGCGGCGCCTGGCTGTAGCGCGCGGTTTGTGGCTCTTCGCGTGGCAACAGGCGGCTTGGCTGGTAGTTCACGCCAGTGGTGGTCTTGCCGAAGTTCATCGCACCATCCTGGTTGCCGTTGTTGACGCTGACCCGTGGAGCGTTGATCGGCAGTTGCAGGGCGTTCGCGCCCAGGCGGTACATCTGTGTATCGGCGTAGGAGAACACCCGCCCCTGCAGCAAGCGGTCTTCCGACGGCTCGATACCCGGTACCAGGTTGGCCGGGGCCATCGCCACTTGCTCGGTTTCCTGGAACACATTGGCCGGGTTGCGGTTCAGCACCATTTGCCCGACTTTGCGCTCGGGCACATTCGGCCAGATCTTGGTGGCATCCAGTGGGTCGAAATCAAACTTGGCCAGGTCTTCAGGCTTGAGCACCTGCACATACAGGTCCCACTTAGGGAAGTCGCCTTTGTTGATGTGCGTGACCAGATCATTGGTCATATGGCTGTAGTCACGCCCTTGTACTTCGGTAACTTGCTTGGGATCAAGGTTCTTGATGCCCTGCAGGCTCTTCCAATGAAACTTGACGTAGTGCACTTCACCTTTAGTGTTAATCAACTTGTAGGCATGTACGCCATTGCCGTCCATTTCGCGGTAACTGGCGGGGGTGCCGGAGTCCGAGTACAACTCGGTCAGTGTACGAGTGGACTCTGGAACATGGGAGAAGAAGTCGAAACGGCGCGAGTCATCGTCCAGGTTAGTGCGCGGGTCCGGTTTAAAGGCATGGACCATGTCCGGGAACTTGATGGCATCGCGAATAAAGAACGTGGGGAAGTTATTACCGACCAGGTCCCAGTTACCTTCGGCGGTATAGAACTTGGTGGCGAAGCCCCGTGGGTCCCGCAGGGTTTCCGGGGAGTGGTTGCCATGCACCACCGCCGAGAAGCGCACGAACACCGGCGTGGTTTCACCGGCGGCGAATACTTTGGCCTTGGTCAGGTCGCTGAGGTTGTCGGTCACGGTGAAGGTGCCATGGGCGCCCGTGCCGCGCGCGTGTACTACGCGCTCGGGAATGCGTTCGCGGTCGAAACGCTGCAGCTTCTGGATCAGTTGCACATCCTGCAGCAACACCGGGCCATTGGCGCCGGCGGTCTGGGAGTTCTGGTTATCACCGACGCTGGCCCCGTTATCGCGGGTCAGGTTCGCGGCTTGTACGGAGAGGGAAAGCAGGCTGGCGGTCACCAGTGCCAGCGCATGGCGCGCCGACACGGGCCTACGGCTGATTGGAGTGTTCATCGAGGTTTCCTCTGGTTTTTTTAGCGCACATTCTGTTGTGCTTGTCAGAGGCTAGTGACCTGCGAGTCAGAAGATAAATAGAAAAACACCACAGACCCGATTAAGAAAAAAATCTGGTAACTCGCTGAAATAGCGGCTAATTCGCGCGCGATTGATGGCACTTTGCAAACTATTTGCGATTTGATGTGTCGATAAAAACCGACAGTGTTAACAGTTGTGTCGAGCAAGCGCTGTTCGACTGAATTACACTGACCTCCACCCTCCTCAACTGTAACAAGGAATAACCTATGGGCGTGATCAGTGAGTTCAAGGCCTTCGCGGTCAAAGGTAATGTGGTCGACATGGCCGTCGGTATCATCATCGGTGCTGCCTTCGGCAAGATTGTTTCCTCATTTGTAGGCGACGTGATAATGCCTCCCATCGGCCTGCTGATCGGTGGCGTGGACTTTGCCGATCTGGCCATCACGCTCAAGGCCGCACAGGGTGATGTACCTGCGGTTGTGCTGGCGTACGGCAAGTTCATCCAGAGCATCATCGACTTTGTGATCGTCGCGTTTGCAATCTTCATGGGCGTGAAGGCGATCAACCGTCTGAAGCGCGAAGAAGCCGTGGCCCCAAGCCTGCCGCCGACGCCGAGCAAGGAAGAAGTGCTGCTGGGCGAGATCCGCGATCTGCTCAAGGCACAGAACAACAAGCCGCTTTAACCCGCGATTGCAAAAAAAAGGCGCCTCGCAAGGCGCCTTTTTTCTACCAATAGTTTTCTACCGCCACCTGGCCAGGCCGTCGGCTCAGGCTCAGTTGCATGTCCCGCTGCTTGAGCAACTGGCGCGTGTCATCGACCATCTGCGGGTTGCCGCAAATCAGTACACGCGAATCCTGTGCCGTCATCTCCACGCCGGCGGCCCGCTCCAATTCGCCATTTTCGATCAAGGCCGTAATACGCCCATTCAACGCGCCCGGATGCTGCTCACGGGTGACGATGGGGATGTAGGTGAGTTTGTGGGCGTATTCGGTCAGGTATTCGCGCTCACCCAATGTGTTGATCAGCGACTGGTAGGCCAGCTCTTTGGCTTCCCGGGCGCTGTACACCAGGATGATGCGCTCGAATTTTTCCCAGACTTCGAAGTCCTGCAGGATCGACAGGAACGGCGCGACGCCCGTTCCGGTTCCCAGCAACCACAAGTCACGCCCGTCGACAAAGCGGTTGAGGGTCAGAAAACCCGTAGCCTGCCGCTCTACCAGCAAGGTATCGCCCACCTTCAGGCGGCTCAGTTCACTGGTGAACTCACCACCGGGGACCACGATGGAAAAAAAATCCAGATGCTCGTCAAACGGCGAAGACACGATGGAATAGGCACGCCAGACGGTACTGCCATCCGCCTTGGTAACGCCCAGGCGCACGAACTGGCCGGCGGTAAAACGAAAACCGGCATCGCGGGTGGTGCGCAGGGTGAACAGGCTGGGGGTCAGCGATTGCACATCGAGCAGGGTCTGGCGGGTAAATTTCTCAGCACTGGCCGTCATGGGGGGCTCCGTTTTGCACAGACCTTTAGTGTCCCTCAAAACAGACCGCGCAAACACCGATGATTGGTACTGGCATTTAAAATCGTCCAAGGTACGGGCAGCCACCTTGCGGGCGAGCCTGGCCGTTTTTGGCACAGTCACACGTGAACCCTGCGCGCCACCCTGGCACTAACTATTTGGCTATTAGCACGCTTCGCACACCTCACTAGATGAAACGGCATCCACGACAATATCATTTCAATATTACCTCCAAGCCATTAAGAATATTGAAGAAAAAAAAGCCGACAAACTCCCTTATACAAAACTTCAAGCCTTGTACAAAACCGGCGTGCGAAACAAACCCTGTAAGTAAAATATTTTTCAGACTCAGTTGTAGGACTTCCCCTACACTTGTTTTCGAGTTGCATTGGGAGATCAGGACGTACCCAAGTCACACAGAAACCTATGGAGAGTCATCGATGGTCAATTGGCATAACACCCGGCTGCCCAAGCTGGAAGGCGAGAGTGAAATCACCAGTGTGTTTGAGATGGTGATTAACCACACCTATGAACTGGGTTTCGAATATTGCTCTTTTACGATGAGCTCCCAGTCACAAGACACTCAAACAAAACCCATTCTATTTAGTAACTATCCAAACGAATGGAGCCACATTTATAAACAAGCACACTACTTCGATGTAGACCCCGTTGTAACCCACTGCAAAAGTTCGGTACTGCCCATTCTCTGGGAGCAAAAAACCTTTGCCAACACGCCCCAGCTGTGGGAGTTGGCCCAGTCATGCGGGGTGCATTTAGGCTGGACCCAAGCCGTGCATGATTTCCAAGGTGTATTCAGCATGCTGACCCTGGTTCGCAGCAAGGGCGAGGTCAGCCCGCAAGAGCTTTACGAAAAAGCCGGCCAGGTGTTGTGGCTTTGCCATGCGATGCATGCGGTCGTCGCGCAGAAGTACGCCGACGCGCCCGAGATCAAAGCGCCCAGCAAATTGACCGCCCGGGAAACGGAAATCCTCAAGTGGTCTGCGATGGGCAAGACGGCCTCCGAGATTGCCGCGATTCTTTGCCTGTCCGAACGCACCGTGGGCTTTCATATCAGCAGTACCTTCAAGAAGCTGGGCGTGCATAACAAGATCCAGGCGGTGCTGCGTGCCGCTAAAGCCGGGCTGTTTTAACCTACGCAAAACACCGCATGTCATCGCGTTGAAAAAAACGTAACATTTACGGCCAATTCTGAGTGTTGAGGGTGCGCTTTCCACGGTTGCCCCGCCGTTCGCTCAGAAGGTCCGTCGATTACCCAGAGCCTTGCCCCACCATGCCCCTGCTTGACAGCCCTTTCGCCCAGCTCGACCTGATTCGTCAGCCCGAGCAACACAATGATCCGCTGCAAGCCTTCGATGCCGCCGACGAATACCTGCTCAGCCACCTCGCCGCGCAACAGCTTACTGCTGCCACCCGCGTGCTGGTCCTCAATGACAGCTTCGGCGCCCTGGCAGCCAGCCTTCAAGGCCAGGTGAACGTGACCTCCAGCGGTGACTCGTTCCTCGCCGCCCAGGGCCTGGAAAAAAACCTGGTGCGCAACGGCAAACCCTTTGATGCCGTGCCCTTCATACCGGCCAGCCAGCTTGCGACCGGGCCGTTTGATCGCGTATTGATCCGCGTGCCGAAAACCCTGGCGTTGCTGGAAGAACAACTGATCCGCCTGCAAGGGCAACTGGCGCCCGGCGCCGAGGTGATCGCAGGTGCGATGGTCAAGCATTTGCCCCGGGCCGCAGGTGAATTGCTGGAGCGTTACATCGGGCCCATGCACGCCTCATTGGCGGTCAAAAAGGCACGGTTGCTGATCGCCAGCGTCGAGCAGCGCCCTGCCGCGGTCTCGCCCTACCCGACCCGCTATACCCTGGATGCGCCGGTCATCGAGTTGTGTAACCACGCCAACGTGTTTTGCCGCGAAGGCCTGGACATCGGCACCCGCGCCTTCCTGCCGCATCTGCCAAAAAACCTGGGCAGCGCCCGCGTGGCGGACCTGGGTTGCGGCAACGGCGTACTGGCGATTGCCAGCGCCCTGCACAACCCCGATGCGCATTACACCTTGGTGGATGAGTCGTACATGGCGGTGCAATCGGCCGCCGAAAACTGGCAAGCCGCCTTGGGTGAACGGGACGTCACCGTGCATGCCGGCGACGGCCTGGCCGGCCAGGAGCCGCAGTCGCTGGACGTGGTGCTGTGCAACCCACCGTTTCACCAACAGCAAGTGGTGGGCGACTTCCTGGCCTGGCGCATGTTCCAGCAGGCACGCGAAGCGCTGGTGGTCGGCGGCGCCTTGTACATCGTCGGCAATCGTCACCTGGGCTACCACAGTAAGCTGGCGCGGCTGTTCCGTGGCGTCGAGCAAGTAGCGGCCACGCCCAAGTTTGTCATCCTCAAGGCGCGTAAATAAAAAACCCCTGCTTATTTGTAGGAGCGAGCTTGCTCGCGAAAAACGCCAACGATAACGCGTGCTTACTGAATAAACGCGGCGTCTGTGAGTTTTT
>NZ_WKCD01000193.1:0-10773 GCF_021606625.1 Pseudomonas sp. PA-4-8C | reverse complement strand
TTCACAGCCTGGAGACCAGCGGCACCTCCTCCTCTTAGTGTTTGGCAAAGCCGCCGCCCACCGGGCGATCATTCTGCTGTTCTCGCCCCACCCCACGCTGGTAGTGACGCTGGTAGGCCCGCCAATGCCCGCCATCGGAGAAAAACCCGGCCGATTTGCCCTGGGACTCAAAGCACCCCAACAGGTGGCTGGGCTCAAAGGCCGCGCGGGCGTTACGTATGGCGCTTCGACAAGCGGCCAGCAGCGCAATCTGATGCACCTGCAGTTCTCGGTGCACCTGGGCAATGGCGCGCACGGCAGGCAGTTGCCCCAACTCCCGGGTATCGAGCATCGCGGCCAACGCAGCATCGGTGTCGCGATACACTTTCAAGGGGTTCTGGCCCGTGCCCTGACTGGCGAACGCCGCCGTACCCAATTCGCTATTCAGTTCTTCCCGAGTGCGCAAACCGTGTTGCAGCCCTTCGATCGTCAACCGAAACAAGCGTGCCACCTTGATCGCCAGTGCCTCCCGGGCCAGCGTGTCGAGGGCCGTAAGGTCGACACCCAGGACCGCTGCAAATTGTGACCAGAACACCTCGTTGGTCGACGGCGTCATCGCAACAGCGGGTACGGCGGCAACCCCTATCGAAGGGGCTTGCCGACGCGGCAATGCCACGTGCTCGCTATCGGCCCCAAAGTGATCTGCCCATATCGCTTGCTCATCGGCGCTCTTGTTCAAGGCCTCCAGATCATCCGAGGTGGCCTGCAGCTGGCGATCAAGCTCCAAGCCGTGCAGCGGGTCCAGCGACAGGAAAGCGTCATCGGGGATCGGTACTGCCGCGGGCGTCAGCAACTCGTCGGAAGGTCGCGTCGATTCCAGCAGGCGCGCACGTATCGTCAATACCCCCAGCTCGAAGACGTCACCGTCACTGATCAATCGCGCCTGCCCCTTGCGCAGGCGCTCAGGACTGCTGGCCAGCCCTATACCGTTGCGGCTGATATCCGTGAGGAAATAACGGCCTTCACGGTAACCGATCAACCCATGATGGCTGGAGAGTACGCGGCTGGCGTCAGGGATCACCCAGTCACATCCAGGGCCGCGCCCGATCACGCCGCCTGCACCGTCAAATACTTTGCGGGCCAAAAGTAGGCTCTTGTCGCTTTCGCACGCGCAGACCTCAAACACAAGCTGCAGCTTCATGCCCTCTCCTTTCAGCGGCCACGAATGATCGCCTGCGGATCACCCAAGGGGTGGTACTCGGCATCATCGAACACATAGTTGGCGTTACAGCCTCCCAACAAACACATCACCAGCACGACGACGTGCCACGCACGATCAGGCATCAGGCTTCTCCCCCAGTAAAAATCGAGTGCGTCATTCAGCGTTCCTCCCGGGCATCACCAAAGGGAATGTTCAAACGGGCCAGACGGTAAAGCAGGGTACGCCGGGCGACCCCAAGCTCCCGCGCGGTACGGGTGCGATTGCCGTGGTTCTTGTGCAGGCAGTCGAGCAGGAACGTGCGCTCCACTCGCTGCATACGTTGGCGCAGCGTCACGTCATCGGGAGTGGCCGGCTTTGGTGCCAGGGGCAGCGCCAGGTGCTCGGGCCGAATTATGCGGTCGTCACACAACAACACGGCGCGCTCCACCAGGCATTTGAGCTCGCGCACGTTGCCGGGAAAACCGTGGCTGGAGAGTTGATCGAGGGCCGTATTCGACCACTCGACAGGTGGCCGGCCCAACGCTGCGCACACCTTGGCCGTGAAATGGCGCGCCAGTTGCAGCACATCGCCGTCTCGCTCGCGCAGGGCCGGCAAGGTGATGGGGAACTGAGCCAGGCGGTAATAGAGGTCTTCACGAAAGCGCCCTTCGGCGACCATCGCCGCGAGGTCGCGGTGGGTCGCGGCAATGATGCGCACGTCGACCTTGTGTGCCGCACTGGCGCCCAGCGGGCGAACCTCACCCTCCTGCAATACCCGTAGCAATTTGGCTTGCAAGGGCAGCGGCATATCGCCGATCTCATCCAACAGCAACGTACCGCCATGTGCGGTGTCGAACAGCCCCGCGTGATTGCGTTCGGCACCCGTGAACGCGCCTTTGCGGTAACCGAACAGCTCGCTTTCAAGCAACCCTTCCGGGAACGCCGCGCAGTTTTGCACCACAAACGCCTTCGCCTTACGCGGCCCGGCCGCGTGAATGGCCCGGGCCACCACTTCCTTGCCCGTGCCGGTCTCGCCCTGCAGTAGCACGGTGTAAGGGGTGTTCAAGACTTTACTGATCAGCCGGCACGCCTGCTCCATCGCCACGCTGGTGCCAATCAAGCCGTATGCACCATCCAAGGGTGTGTTGCATTCGGGCTGTGTGCCAACGTTGGGCTGGCCATCGCGCAGTATGCGCAACTGGTTGACGGCGAAGCTGCCCAAATGCCCCAAGGAGGGAGCGTAGCCTTGCAGCTGGGCCGGGTGTTGGCGGGCGCACACCAGCACACCAGTCATGCGTTCGCACCGGTTGAACAGCGGCACGCTTAAGAGTGCCCGCCAAGGTGTCGCCAATGCTGGCAGGAAACACGTGTCATGGCCGCTGCCTTGCACATCCTCCAGGCTCAACGCTGTGCCCTGGGTCAAGGTGTCGTGCAGCAACTGTTGGGAATGCTGACCAGGCCGTGAAGGCACTACGGCGAGCGACGGCACCTGGGCAAGATGTTGGGCGATCAGTTCAAGCCCGCCGGTCACTTCATCGAGCAGGTACAATTGGCTGACGTCGCACTGGCTCAGCCGGGCCGCCGCGCTGACACATACGTCAAGCAACGCGTGTTCATCACGCTCGAACCCCAAGCGTGCGAAACAGGCAGACAGTGCGTCGATCATGTGTTGCAAATCCCTGTTCATCATGTCCATTCATCCCTAATGAAAATTGCCGGTTAGCGTGACGACGCCATCGGCCCGCTCGCGCCCCAACCAGGTGGTCCAGCCCAAGCGGCAAATCGTGTTTTCGCCAATGTGCAGGGCTCTGATCTGACCCTGTGCCATTACCAGACGCAGGTCGTATTCCAATGGATCGCGCAGGGTCAGGCGCACCAGTGAGCGCAGCGGCTGACAGGCCTTTCCCGTGGGAAGGAAGTCGTGAAAACGCTGCCACCCCAACGCGCGGACATGCACCCTGAACTTGCCACTGCGGTCAGCGACGCGGCGCCCCAGCACCAGGTCCTCGCCAAGCACACTGTTGGCCCGTCCCAGGTCATTGCGCTGTACCTGGCTGACCTCGACCTGGCGTTCAACCCACTGCTCGATAAACAACGCGTCGTGCTTGAAGTAGTAACGCAGGACCGACTCGATCAACGCCGCCGAGTGCACACGCACACTCAGCAGGCCCAGGTAGGGCAGCAAGCGCTTGCAATCGAGCTGGCAAGCGCCACGGATCGCGGCACCACCGAGCCCCGTCAGGGCAAACATCTGCTCGGAAAAACCGTCATTGGCGCCTGCCCGGAAACACGCCCGATAGCGGTATTTGCGCCAGATCGGGAGCATCAGCCGGTGCAGGCGATGATGGAACAGATCGAGGAAGTCTCGAGTCGGGTTGCCACCCGGCTGTTCGGCAAATGCCTGCTCACCATAAAACGCAGGCAGTGGGGACCCGGCGCCAAATAACCCCAGCACATTAAGACGCAGGCGTGCGCGCAAATGCCCGTGTTCCATAAAGAACTCCACTCGGTCAATATCGTGCGCGGCAAACCCCAAGCCAGGGTTGGCCTGGAACTCCAACTGGTCGTACAGCGCGTCCTCATCCAGCAGCGGATGAGCCTCACGCAATCGCTCGGTGACCTGCAAAACCGCCTGGAACAGCGTGTATTCACGGATACCCCGGCAAAGTTGATTCAGAGCAGGGGTTGCTGCCCGATCCGAGATGGCCATAGATACACGTCTCCTTGTGTGCTGATGACACGCAACTCGTGATGAGAATTGAGGCTGGCATAAAGCGCGAAGAACTGATTGAGGACCGAAGCGAATACGAACAAGTCGCCCTGACCGACAAAGCCCTGGGAATCGACGGTCAGATCGACCCGCACACCTCGCACGGGCAACCCACGATGCAGGCGATCAATCGCCTCATGACAGATGGCGCGCAACGCCCCCAGTCTTTTCTGGCTGACCTTCAGCGCCTGGCGATCGTAATAACGCGGCAGGTCGTAGGTTTCGAGAATCACTCTCAAGGCGTTGATATCGGTCAACGACAAATAGTTGAGCGACATGTTGCTGATGAGCTTCCACAGAAAATTCTGGTCCAGGGGCGGCGCGTAGCTCGCCGTTGGCGCGGTGATATTGCGGAACGTCAACGACTCCGGTGTCTGTTCGCCGGGCTGGTTGATGTCGCCTGCACGTAATTGCCGTGGCAGATTGCAATTGGTGCAGGTCAGTTCAACCGACAGGGTTTCCTGGCCCTGTTCGCGGCGATTGCCGAACCCCATCCAGGTGTCGAGCCCGGCATGTTGGACCGACGAACGTTGGCGAATGCTGTAGCTGGGCGGTGCCGCCAAAGGCTCAGTGTTGCAATCATGTTCAAACGACTCGAACGGCACGTAGGTTTGATAGCCCAAACCACCGGGGCGCCAGCCGGTGACCTTATCCACGGAAAACACGCTGGCATTGCCCGGCGTGTATTCCCCAGGCACCAGGAGGTACTCGTCCTGTTTACCGTCCAGGCGAATGGGAACGGCATCCTGGGTAAACAGGTTGACGATGGGCGTGCAATACAGCTTCACGTTATCCAGGGTAGGACGCAGGGGCTCACGGCCCTGGGTGCGAAGTTCGAAACGCATCACCAGGCCGTGCGCCTGCCGGAGCAACTCGTGAGACAACGTGTGCAACACGTCCAGGCCTTCGACATCGACAAACAGGTACTTCTCGGGAAACGCGAAGTACTCCTGCAGGTGCCGATAACCCTCCAGGGTGTTCTGCGGATAAGGAATCAACGCCTGCTCCGGGGCAAACCCCACCGGCCGGACGTGGTTGGCATTGAGCCGCAGCGTCACGGGTTGACCATCGCCGGCGTTGATCGGCAGACCATCGTGATCCACGAGCTGCAGGCTGATGCCCTCCAGGTGCCGCAATAGGCTCAGATACAGTCCCTGACTGATGTAATGGTCACCGGCCAGGTGCAGTCGCAGCGAATCGAATATCAACTCACTGAAGCTGCCGTCGACACTCATGCGCAGGCGCAAGTCCAACCAGGCCCCTTCGCCCTGGCATCTGTATTCCAGGCCGTTGAGCTGCAACGGCATGACGTCGGTGGCATAGCAGGTGCGGAACCGGCAACGCTCTCCTTGGATGGGGGCGCTTTGCACAGCAGTGTCCCGAGCCACCCGAACGCTGGGGCCGGCACGTTTCAACGGGTCGAATTGCAGGATGCTGAAGGCCGGTATCGGCCGCATGTAATGGGGCCAGAGCAGGTGCATCAATGAGTGCGTCAACTCCGGCAGTTCGTCATCCAGCTTCTGGCGCAGGCGCCCGGTCAGGAATGCGAAGCCCTCCAGCAAGCGCTCGACATCCGGGTCCTGGCCGGCTTCGCCAAGAAACGGCGCCAGGGCGGGATTACGTTCGGAAAAACGCCGCCCCAGTTGGCGCAGCGCGCTGAGTTCACTTTGAAAATAACGGTTAAGCGTCATCGGCACAGACCTCAACCCGCCCGGTATCGATAAGGCGCGCGTGGAACACCACAGGATGCAGGGCACCCTCAATCATCCGCTCAGCCTCAATGGCGAATGCCAGGGACAAGGAGTCACGCACAACCGGCAGCAGCCTGACACGTACATTCGTCAGCCGCGGCTCATAGGCCTGGATAAACCGTTCGATATGCAGGCGCGACTGACTCAAGGATTCATGCAAGCTGAGCCGCATGTCATTGAGGTCAGGCAAGCCATAATCAGGCAGCGTCCGGACACTGCCCGCACGAGTGCTGAGCATTTTCCCCAAATGTGCGGCGATGGACGCCACGGCGGCGCCCGGCTTAGACGCACCACGCTCAAGGCGTTCGAAAAGGCTGTTGTGCTCAAGCATGCCCTGGCCTCTGCTCATTCTTTATCGAGCTTGCCGACCAGGGACAACGTGAAGTCTGCCCCCATGTATTTGAAATGCGGGCGTACCGTGACGTTGACCCGATACCAGCCAGGCTCTCCCTCGACATCGCTGACCACAATGCGCGCGGCACGCAAGGGGCGACGCCCACGCACCTCGGCGCTGGGGTTTTCCTGGTCCGCGACGTATTGGCGAACCCATTTGTTGAGTTCCAACTCCAGGTCCGTGCGCTCTTTCCATGCGCCCAACTGCTCCCGTTGCAGCACCTTGAGGTAATGAGCCAGGCGGTTGACCACCATCATGTAGGGCAATTGAGTGCCCAAGCGGTAATTGAGCTCTGCCGCCCGGCCCTCCTCACTGATGCCAAAGGATTTGGGCTTCTGCACGGAGCTGGCGGAAAAAAACGCTGCGTTGTCGCTGCCCTTGCGCATGGTCAAGGCGATGAAACCTTCTTGTGCCAGCTCGTACTCACGCCGGTCCGAAATCAGCACCTCCGTAGGAATCTTGGTTTCGATCTCGCCCATGCTCTGGAAGTGATGCAGCGGAAGGTCTTCGACCGCCCCGCCGCTTTGCGGGCCAATGATGTTGGGGCACCAGCGAAAGCGCGCAAAGCTATCGGTCAGGCGAGTGGCGAAGGCGTAGGCGGTATTGCCCCACAAGTAATGCTCGTGGCTGTTAACCACATTCTCTTGGTAGGCGAAGGTCTTGACCGGGCACTCAAGGGGGTCATACGGGGTGCGCAGCAGAAAGCGCGGTACGGTAAGGCCAATATATCGGGCGTCTTCGCTCTGCCGGAAACTTTGCCATTTGGCAAACTGCGGGCCTTCGAAATGGTCCCGCAGATCCTTCAGGTCGGGCAACCCGGTGAAGCTTTCCAAGCCGAAGAAACTCGGCCCCGCCGCAGCGATAAAGGGTGCGTGGGCCATGCCGGCGACGCTGGATGCGTATTGCATCAGTTTCACATCGGGTGCACTGGGCGAAAGAAAGTAGTTGGCAATGATCGCGCCCACCGGCTGGCCGCCAAACTGGCCGTATTCGGCGCTATAGACGTGTTTGTACAACCCGGACTGGGTAATTTCCGAGGAGTCTTCAAAATCATCCAGCAGGTCCTGGCGCGAGACATTCAACAGCTCGATCTTGATGTTCTCGCGAAAATCGGTGCGATCAACCAGCAACTGCAAGCCTCGCCACGAAGCCTCCAGTGCCTGGAACTCCGGGTGGTGAAGAATCTCATCCATTTGCTCGCTGAGCTTGGTATCGATCTCGGCGATCATCCGGTCGACCAGGCGTTTTTTTACCGGTTCGTCACAATTATGTGGCTTGACCAGCTCTGCGATAAACGCCGACACCCCGCGCTTGGCGATGCCATAAGCCTCGTCGTCGGCGCTGAGCAATGTCTGGGAAATGATGTTATCGAGGATGCTACCGCCTTCGATAACCTGTATGGGTTGCGTGCCGTGTTGAATGGTGGTCATGGTGTCAGTGTCCTTTTACTGAAAATGTCAGGCTTGGGGCCTATCCAGCCCCAATTCGGCGAGCACTCGTGCGCGCGAGTCGCCATTGGCCAGCGTCCGCTCGATAGCGTTGCGAAAGCTGGGCGTATTACCCAGCGGGCCCTTGAGCGCCACCAACGCCTCACGCAAAGCCATCAGCTTTTGCAATTGCGGGATCTGCTCCACCAGGTTCGCGGGGTTGAAGTCCTTCATCGTGTTGATCCGCACCTGGACCGGCAACTCTTCCACGTCGGCTGCCTCCTGGAGGCGGTTGGGCACGCTCAGCGTCAGGCTCAATGCTTGCTTTGCCAACACCTCGTCAAAGGTGTGCTTGTCGATGCCGATGGGCTTGCGATCCTCAAGTTTGCGCGGGTCCGTGCGCAGGGAAAAATCTCCCAGCACCAGCAGCTTCAACGGCAGTTCGACGTCTTCCTGAGCGCTACCGACGGCGGGTTTGAAGGTAATGTTGATACGTTCCTTTGGGGCTACCGAACCGTCTTTGGCCATGGTGCTTTTCCTTTTTGATGAGGCACTATTCAAGTACTGCTTCCAGGTCGAAATGGCACAACCGGCGATGCAGGGTGTCTTTTGCGTCTTGTACGGTTTGGCTTTGTGGCAACAGGTCGTAGCAGCGATACAGGAGCTGGCCGACTTGCACGGCCAACTCCGGCTCCCAATTTTCCAGGCCCGTGCGCTGTAACTGCAGGTCGAGTTGTTCCAGCTGGATCCTCTCCAGGTCATGCTTGCCGGCCTCCACACACAACCTGGCCAGCGCCAGGTGCCAATGAAAGCGCGCTCGATCACCGCACGCCGCCCGCAGCCCTTGCTTGAACACACCCACCGCAGCCTTGAGGCCGTCCTTGCGCAGGCAGGGCATCACCGCTTGCAACGCCGCTTCCCAAGGCTGGGCGAGGCTGTCGACGACAACCCTGGAGGGCTCGGGCTTGTGTACGTGACGCATCACATGAAGCGCGATCCACTCACCTGTCGCGGGGTCGGCAAAGGGCGTGCCGTCCTCGAACCTATACTCAGGCAGGTTCGGCAGGCGATGCAGCAGCAGAGCGAATTGCATTTCCAGTTCGGTCATGGCCAGCTCTGCGTGCAAGGCCTCCAGGCACTCCCAGACCATGCGCAACCCGTCGAACCAGAACATCGCACCGGCCAGGCTGACCTCAAGTTCAAGCAACAGATCGGCGTAATGGCCTTGGCTGAAGCGGTCTTGATAGCGCTTGCGCTTGTCGCCAGCCAATGGGCGCAGCGCCGTCACCCGCTCACTATTGGCGTCGGGATAATTGACGAGCATCAGCCAGGCCAGGGTTCGGCCCAGGCGCAAGGCACGCGGGTCGGTGGCATCCTCACGCAACCACCAGGCACACAAAGGCCGAGCCTGCTCCTGCAATGCGCGCAGCCGTTTGTGCGCATCTTTTTCGTTATTGAGCGGTTGCTCGGGCTCTAGCCGCGGAGTTGGCGCTGGCTTGACCTGGGCAATGACGCCCGCGACGCCGCCAGGTTCGGCTGTAGCCTGGGCCAAACGCGCCGACAGCTGCCGGCGAACCGGCAATAGCAACGGCGCCTCGCTACCAAGCTGTTCGCCCCATAGCCGATCAAGACATTCCAGGTGTTCCAGCAGCGCTTGGCATAAAGGTCGTTGATCCTCCAGCGGGACGTTGTGCGCACACGCTTGTTCAAGGCGCGACACCAACCAGCCAAACGCCGCAATGCGGGTACGCAGCTTAACGGGATAGACCTGCGCCCAATGATGCTCGCAGAGTTCACGCAACACACCGAGCCCCGCCAGCAATCCAGCAAATGAATCACGCTGGTACAGGGCCCAAATCAACCAAACGAGGACGCGCAGATCCTTGGAATGCTCACGCAGAATGCACTCGCTGATTTCGCTGATCTTCTGCCAATCCGGCAGGCCCGCACCATGAATGGAGTGCGCCTTGCCCAGCTCGGTTTCCAGCACTTCAAACTCACTTGAATAGCGCATATCACTGCCAACAAAACTGCTTGGCGAGCACGCTGTCCGTGCAAGTTCTAAGTAATAGGCATATTGCTGTTCTGAATAAACGATTTTGGGCTGCACACAACCATCCAAGGCAAAGTAGGCAAAATTAACATCATTGTTAAACCGCCCTTGAACTTCCGCTCAAAACACATTGAAGTGAGCGAACCTTAGCCACGAAAAAAACAATCAGCAAGCAACAGAACGAAACTTAAGAAACATCCTACACCACTTGAAAATAACGGCCTGCGCAGCTATTTGCGCAGCCAATCCAAGCGAAACCCATCATCCACAGCCTAAAACCATGCATTTGCCAAACATATGACATGAGCAACTAAATGCGCATATCTGTGCAACTAATTACACTAAAAACCACCCACAGCACTACAGCAAATGCTCAATAAAGGATGCTGAGTATTTTTCGCCCTTATTTCATTGAGCCTCACACTTTCAGGCACGCTTCTTGTTATAGGAACCTGCCCGATCAGCGCTCTCGCTGCCCGGCAATACCTACTCAAACAGGCAAGGAAACCCGTCATGCCCACACCCGCGTACCTCTCCATCACCGGTGTCAAACAAGGTTTGATTACGGCAGGCACATTTACCCAGGACTCGGTAGGCAACATTTATCAGGAAGGCCATGAGGACCAGATTCTGGTGCAGGCGTTTGCTCATCAGGTAATCATTCCCCGCGACCCGCAGTCGGGCCAGCCGACCGGTCAGCGCGTGCATAAACCGCTGATGATCAGCAAGGTTTTCGATAAATCCTCACCCTTGCTGTTCAGCGCCCTGACCACCGGCGAAGAAGTGTCCTGCCGCCTCGAATGGCTACGCACCTCCTCGGCCGGAACCCAGGAGCATTACTTCACGATTGAACTGGAAGGCGCCACCATCGTCGACATCCAATCGCGCATGCCCAACTGCCAGGCCCCTGACAACGCCCACTTCACCCATCTGGAGGATGCGCACTTCACCTATCGCAAAATCATCTGGACTCACGAAGTCGCCGGTACGTCCGGCTCGGATGACTGGCGGAGCCCAGTGACGGGTTAACGCGAGCAGTAAAGACGGTAACCACGATGCGAAGCGAGCCGCTCTTGCTCTTGATCTGCTTGTGATCTTGATCTCAGGCGCCCCGTTAAACCACGCTGGCCGAACGCAGGCTTGAATTCGTGGGTAACCCGGCAGGACGCCGGGTTAGCCGCCCCGCGCCATGGATGGC
>NZ_WKCD01000192.1:0-10820 GCF_021606625.1 Pseudomonas sp. PA-4-8C | reverse complement strand
CCACGAATTCAAGCCTGCGTTCGGCCAGCGTGGTTTAACGGGGCGCCTGAGATCAAGATCAAAAGCAGATCAAGAGCTGCTCGCTTCGCATCGTGGTTACCGTTGGCTGCTACGGCTTACAAAGTTGTATAGATACTTATGCTGCGATAGCGGTGGGTCCGTTTGCTGATTATTTGCTGATACTCCGCCATCCCAGGCAAGCCAGCTCCCACATTGATTAGCGTGTTGCCCAGGGCACCATTCATCAAGCCGTCAACAAACCTGTCCATATCCTCTGCGAGGCTGGGTGGATGACTGATATAATCCCAGGCCTTTCGTGGAGAACAGACTTTTATGCCAACGTCCTTTCTGGAAATTGTTGAACTGCCTGACGGCCGAATCGAACTGCGCCGGGCGGAGGACGAGGGTTCTCTGGTTATTCTGGATTTCTCCGAAGACGCCAAAGTCTTCCTGCAAGGCCAGCACGTCGAAGTGGCTAAAGCCATGTTGAGCGTGGGCGTACAGATGGCAGGTCGCCTTGCCGAAGGCGAGCCGGAGAAAGAAGAAGGGCCGCGCGTTCTTCACTGAGTCCTTGGTGAAGGCTGCGTTTGTGGCGCGCCCGTCATTACCCCAATCGAATATTTAAACTCTGCGCATCACCCATGCGCGCAGCGCTGATCAGTTGCTGCTTGGCGCTTGCATTCAAAGGGTTCAACCAGCTCACCACCGTATGGCTACGGCCCAGACGCAAGGCTTCGCAGGTAAGCTGCTGGGCGCTTTGCGCGCCGCGTGGTTGCAGCAACAGGATGCGCTCGCGGTTGAGCCCGGCGTCCCGCAGCCAGGCCTGGGTGAGGCTGGCGGGCGGGGCGATCAGTGTCAGCCAGCGGGCGTCCTGATCTTCGCTTAATTCGCGCAGGATAGGTGCCAGCAGGTTCAGGCAGCTCTCAGCCGCACCGCGCAACGACAATTCACTGAACGCCTCAGGTTCGCCGCCCCAAGGGGCTTCGACCGTTTCCTTGAGGATTGGCGCAAGGGGTTGGGCCATGAAGGCCTCGAACAGCGACAGTTGTGCGTGTTGTGGGGTGTGTACGAGCTGCATGATGCCTCCTTTAGCGGCGAATGACGCCGACACTCAAGCCTTCGATCACCAGGTCCTGGTCTTTCAGGTTGACTTCGATCGGGGCAAACTCAGGGTTTTCGGCCAGGAGCCAGACCTTGCTGCCTTCGCGTTTGAAGCGTTTGACCGTGACCTCGTCGCCGATACGGGCCACGACGATCTGGCCATTGCGAGCTTCGCGGGTGGTATGGACCGCCAGCAGGTCACCGTCAAAGATGCCCACGTCCTTCATGCTCATGCCGTGAACGCGCAACAGGTAGTCGGCGCGGGGATGGAAGAAGGTCGGGTTGATGTTGCAGGATTCCTCGACGTGCTGCTGCGCCAGGATCGGCGCACCTGCGGCGACGCGGCCGATGATCGGCAATGTCGACTCGTCGGCCTTGGCTTCGAAGCCAGGGATACGAATACCCCGCGAAGCACCTGGGGTCATCTCGATCGCACCTTTGCGAGCGAGGGCCTTGAGGTGTTCCTCGGCGGCGTTCGGGGATTTGAACCCCAGCTCCAGGGCAATCTCCGCACGGGTAGGCGGGTAACCATTGTCATCAAGGCAGCGCTTGATAAAAGCCAGAATCTCAGCTTGGCGTGGCGTCAGTTTTAGCATGTTGATCGCTCTGTCTTTTTATACAGTGACTGGGATTATATACAGTGAACTGCGCTTGGCAATCATCCTTTTTAGCGGCTCCGCTGGACGGTCATCCGTCAGCCGTCCTACACAGCAGATGCGGCGCTGCCTACAGAGCTGCGAGGATGTGATTAAATAGCGATGAAACAGATGACCGACCAGCCGCAAAGCGGACCTGCAGGCTTGACAAGACACACTCTGAAACGTATGTTTCAAACAAGTGTTTGTCAGGCGGAGTAGCCATGGCCCAGTCGGAAACCGTTGAACGCATTCTCGATGCTGCCGAGCAATTGTTCGCGGAAAAAGGATTTGCTGAAACTTCATTGCGGCTGATCACCAGCAAGGCTGGGGTCAACCTGGCTGCTGTGAACTATCATTTCGGCTCGAAAAAGGCCCTGATCCAGGCGGTATTCTCACGCTTTCTGGGCCCGTTCTGCGCAAGCCTCGACCGTGAGCTGGAACGCCGCCAGGCCAAGGCCGATCACAAGCCCAGCCTGGAAGAGCTGCTGGAAATCCTGGTGGAGCAAGCGTTGGTTGTGCAGCCTCGCAGTGGCAACGACCTGTCGATCTTCATGCGCCTGTTGGGCCTGGCGTTCAGCCAGAGCCAGGGCCACTTGCGCCGTTACCTGGAAGACATGTACGGCAAGGTGTTCCGCCGCTATATGCTGCTGGTCAACGAAGCGGCCCCGCGTATTCCGCCTATCGAACTGTTCTGGCGCGTGCATTTCATGCTCGGCGCCGCAGCCTTCAGCATGTCTGGTATCAAAGCGTTGCGGGCAATTGCCGAGACCGATTTCGGCGTAAACACTTCCATCGAGCAAGTCATGCGCTTGATGGTGCCGTTCCTCGCCGCTGGCATGCGCGCCGAAACCGGCGTCAGCGATCCGGCCATGGCCGCCGCCCAGTTACGCCCACGCAGCAAAACCGTACCGGTCGCCGCCAAGGTTTGATCGCTGCGGGTGGGCGCGGCCGCTTGCATCCGCTAAGCTAGCCGCCATGCCGATTTCAGCTATTTATTCGCAACCTGTCGTCCTTGCCGTGCCTGGCAAGGACGACGGGTTGTGTGCGTTATTTAAGGAAGGTTTATGACTGCTGCCCTGCAAGGTTCTTTGATGGTCGACGTCGCCGGTACCTGGCTCACGGCCGAGGATCGTCACCTGTTGCGCCAACCGGAAGTGGGCGGCCTGATCATTTTTGCGCGCAATATCGAGCACCCGCGCCAGGTTCGCGAGTTGAGCGCAGCCATTCGCGCAGTGCGTCCGGATTTGCTGCTGGCCGTGGACCAGGAGGGCGGCCGCGTGCAGCGTCTGCGCCAAGGCTTCGTGCGCCTGCCGGCCATGCGTGCGCTGGCGGATAACCCCAACGCCGAATACCTGGCCGAACAATGCGGTTGGATCATGGCCACCGAAGTGCTTGCGGTGGGCCTGGACCTGAGTTTTGCCCCAGTGCTGGACCTCGACTACCAACGCAGCGCCGTGGTCGGCACCCGCTCCTTTGAAGGCGACCCCGAGCGCGCTGCCGTGCTCGCCGGTGCCTTTATCCGCGGTATGAACAGCGCCGGCATGGCCGCCACCGGCAAGCACTTCCCTGGCCACGGTTGGGCCGAGGCCGATTCCCACGTCGCCATTCCCAACGACGAGCGCAGCCTGGAACAGATTCGCGCCAACGATCTGGTGCCTTTCGCACGTCTGAGCAAGCAATTGGCCGCCGTGATGCCGGCGCACGTCATCTACCCGCAGGTCGATGCCCAGCCCGCCGGCTTCTCACGCCGCTGGTTGCAGGACATCCTGCGCGGTGAGTTGCAGTTCGACGGGGTGATCTTCAGCGATGACCTGTCCATGGCCGGCGCCCATGTGGTCGGCGATGCGGCCAGTCGTATCGAAGCGGCGCTGACCGCCGGTTGTGACATGGGCTTGGTGTGCAATGACCGTGCGGCGGCCGAGTTGGCGCTCAGTGCAGCGCAGCGGATGAAGGTCACGCCCTCGGCGCGGATTGCACGTATGCGTGGGCAGGCGGTTGCCTCGACGGACTATAAGCAGGACCCGCGTTGGCTGACAGCGCTTACTGCGTTGCGGGATGCGCAGTTGATCGGCTGAAGACCGCGGCGCGGCCATCGCAGGCAAGCCAGCTCCCACATTTTGATTTGTGAATACATTCAAGTGCGGGAGCGGGCTTGCTCGCGAAGGCGGCCTAACAGTCAGCGCTTCTCTTGCTTGTTGGGTAGCGGCGCAAACAACGCTTCAATCTCCTCATTGCCCAACTGCCAATCCCCCGTGGTCCGCCCATCCAGCACGCCCGCCGCCAGATCGGACTTCTCCTTCTGCAAGTGCTGAATCTTCTCCTCCACCGTGCCTCGGGCAATCATCTTGTACACAAACACCGGCTTTTCCTGCCCGATGCGGTACGCACGGTCGGTGGCCTGGTTTTCCGTGGCCGGGTTCCACCAGGGGTCATAGTGGATAACCGTGTCGGCTTCGGTCAGGTTCAAACCTACGCCACCGGCTTTCAGGCTGATCAAAAAGATCTGCAGCTTGCCGCTCTGGAAGTCTTTCACCGGTGTACGTCGATCCCGGGTCTGGCCGGTCAACAGAGCGTAAGCAATCCCGCGTTTTTTCAGCTCAGCCTCGATCAGGCTCAGCATCGAGGTGAACTGTGAGAACAGCAGGATCCGGCGGCCCTCGGCAAACAGCTCGTCGAGCATGTCCATCAGGCTGTCGAGCTTGCCCGAGCTGCTGCCACGGGCGGGCAGGGTAGCGTCGTTGACCAGCCGCAGGTCGCAGCACACCTGGCGCAGTTTCAGCAGCGCTTCAAGGATGATGATCTGGCTGCGGGCCACGCCTTTGCGGGTGATTTCGTCGCGGACCTTTTTATCCATGGCCAGGCGCATGGTTTCGTACACGTCGCGCTGGGCCTCGTTGAGGTCGACCCAGTGGATAATCTCGGTCTTGGGCGGCAGTTCGGTTGCCACTTGTTCCTTGGTGCGGCGGAGCAGGAAGGGTTTGATCCGACCGTTGAGGTGCTGCAATCGCACCTCGCTGGCACGCTTTTCAATGGGCACGCGGTAATCACGGTTGAAGCTCTTCACGTCGCCCAGCCAACCCGGCAACAGGAAGTGGAACAGCGACCACAGCTCACCCAGGTGGTTTTCCAATGGAGTGCCGCTCAGGCACAGGCGCTGGCGGGCATTCAGCTCGCGCGCGGCCTGGGCCGCCTTGCTGGACGGGTTCTTGATGTACTGCGCTTCATCCAGGATCAAGACGTGCAAGGGCAGGGCGGCGAGCTGTTCGATGTCCTTGGGCAGCAGGGCGTAGGTGGTCAGCAGCAGGTCGTAGTCATTCAGGTTGGCGAAATGTTTCTTACGCCCCGCGCCATAAAGTGCCTGCACTCTCAGCTGCGGGGTGAAGTGCGCAGCCTCATCGAGCCAATTCGGGATCAGGCTGGTAGGCATCACGACCATGCACGGCCGATCAAGGCGCCCGGCGATTTTCTCGGTAAGAATATGCGCCAGGGTTTGCAGGGTTTTACCCAGGCCCATGTCATCCGCGAGTATCCCACCCACCTCCAGTTGGCGCAGTGACTGCATCCAGCTCAAGCCTTCCAGCTGATAGGGGCGCAAGGTCGCATTCAAGCCTTCAGGCGCCGCGCAGGTGAAATCCTTGATATCGCGCAGGCGCTGGGCGAAGTTGCGGATCTTCTCGCCGCCTTCCCATTGCAGTGGCAGATCTTCCAGCGGGTTGAGGCGTATGGCGTCGGCCTTGGCCAGGCGCAGCGCGGTGGTGCCGGCTTCTTGCAGGTAAAACTCGCCGAGGGTCGCCAGCACCGGCTTCAAGCGGCCGTAGGGCAGCGCCACTTGCAGCGGGCCGTGGCCGTTGGGCAGGCCAGGGATGTTCACCAGGATCAGCTCTTCATCGCGGCGCCGCGCGAGTTTCTCGGGGTTGAGAATCTCGGTGTGGGAGCGCATCAGGTTCAGCAGGATCGGCAGCAGGCTCAAACGTTCGCCGTTGACGATGATGCCCAGCTCCAGGTCGAACCAATCGCGTTCCGGCCCTTCATCGACGGTGGCATACCAGTCATCGACGGGGCTGAGGTCAAAGCCGAAGTCTTCATCGATCTGCAGCTCCCAGCCTTCGGCGCGTAAGGTGGGCGACACATTGAGGGTGAAGTTCAGCCAGGCACTGTCATTGACCATCTCGAACAGCTCGCCGGCACTTTCCGGCAGGGCCTTGCTCTGGCGCGTGGCGATCTTGAAACCAAGCAGGCGCAGGTGTTCGCGATAGGCCTGTTCTTGCTCGGGATGGCGCTTGATCCGCAGGCTCTGCGTCTCTTGGCGCACAATGATGTCAGCATTTTTTTGCCCGCTGACATAGTTGCCCAGGTAGTTGAACGACAACGCCGCACGGTGCTGGATATAGCGCTGCATCTTGCCGTTGCGCGGCTCGAACGCGCTGAACTCCACGCTGGCCAGCCACAGGCGGGGCACCGGTTGCACGTCGTCCATCACCACCTGGGGCAGGACCACGCGGTTATCCAGCACTGCCTGGAGCTTTTCCAGCAGTTGCGCATCCTGGGCCGCTGCCGGGTAGGCCAGGGTTTCCTGGACCTTGAGCAGCACCGCCGCGATGTGTTTGCAGTTGGTGTGCACCGGGCACGTGCAGCGGCTGTCCACCAGGATCAGCAGGCCCTTGGCCGATTCGCGCAGTGAGATGGTCTGGCGGTAAACGTTGCCGCCCGAGCCTTCGCAACTGGCGGTGATGGTGCTGTCGCCGCACTCGACGATGCGCACGCGGTTTTCCAGGGCGTAGCGCCGCCCGCGCTCAAGGCTTTGCTCTTTGAAGCGGTTGGCCCACGAAGGGGCCAGGGGTTTGGTCAACGACGACGTCAGGGGCATGGCGCGCAATCAGTCCTGAAGGTCGGGCGGTGGTGCGCTGGGTGGCTTGGCGGTCAGCGAGGTGATCTTGATCAGCAGCGCCAGGTGGCCGCCGTCCAGGTAGTTGAGCTGGTTGTTCTTGGTGCGCACGTCTTTCTGACTCAAGTGTTCGCTGTTAATCACGCTGCCGTTGCCGTCGAACTGGTTGATCCAGAAATCCGCGTCGATATCGGTAAAGCGCCCCAGTTGCAGGCTCAACACCCCTTCGATAGGGAACTGGCCGAATTGCTCCTGGCCATCGGTGATCGCCACCTTCACCGGTTGCTCGCCCAGGTTCTGTTCCCAGGCTTTGTGGGCGAGCACCGTGTAGTTGGCGTCGGCGCGCAGCTTGTCGACGATATTACCCAGGCGCGGCGGGCTCATCCGCTCACCCAGGCGCGGCGCGCCCGCATCCCAGTTTTCCGGGGCGGCGCGGCTGTTGATCACAGGTTCCGCATTCTGGCGCACCAGGATCATTTCCACCTGATACAGGCTGTCGGCAAAGGCCGAAGGTGCGAGTACCACCAACAACAGGCTCAAAATGCGGAACACGCGCATGGGGGCGTCCTTAAACGGATTTCGGAATGAGGCGTTCAAACAGCGCCTCCAAGGTGTTGAAGCGTTCTTCGGCACGTTCCATCGGCACCATGAACTTGAACAGCGTAGCCCCTTCGAACTTGTAGCGGTTGGGCTGGCCCTGGATCAGCTTGATCAGCACCAACGGGTCGACCGGCGTCTGCGCTTCGAACTCGATACGCCCGCCTTGCGGCCCGGCGTCGACTTTCTTGATGCCCAACTGCTCGGCCTGCAACTTGAGCAGGGTCAGGCGCACCAGGTTCTTGGTCGGCTCCGGCAGCAGGCCGAAGCGGTCGATCATCTCTACCTGCAAGTCCTTGAGGCCTTCTTCGTCGGCCGCCGAGGCAATGCGCTTGTACAGGATCAACCGTGCATGCACATCCGGCAGGTAGTCTTCGGGAATCAACGCCGGCAAGCGCAGGTTGATCTCCGGGCCGCCGCCTAAGGGTTGGTCGAGGTTCGGTTGCTCGCCTTTGCGGATGGCTTTCACCGCGCGTTCGAGCATCTCCATATACAGCGTGAAACCCACCGCCTGGATCTGCCCGCTCTGGCCATCGCCGAGCAACTCGCCGGCACCCCGGATTTCCAGGTCGTTGGTGGCCAGTACAAAGCCCGCGCCGAGGTCCTGGGTATTGGCGATCGCCTCCAGGCGTTTTTCCGCATCGGAAGTGATCTGCTGGCGCGGTGGTGTCAGCAGGTACGCATAAGCCTGGTGGTGACTACGCCCGACGCGGCCGCGCAGTTGGTGCAGTTGCGCCAGGCCGAACTTGTCGGCGCGCTCGATGATGATGGTGTTGGCACTCGGCACGTCGATGCCGGTCTCGATGATGGTCGAGGCGATCAGCACGTTGAAACGCTTGTGATAGAAGTCGCTCATTACCTGTTCGAGTTCGCGCTCGCGCATTTGCCCATGGCCGATGGCGATGCGGGCCTCCGGCACCAGTTCGGCGAGGTCGGCGGCGCATTTCTCGATGGTTTTCACATCGTTGTGCAGGTAATACACCTGGCCGCCGCGCAGCAGTTCGCGCAGCAGGGCTTCCTTGACCGTGCTCTTGTTCTGCTCCATCACGAAGGTGCGCACCGACAAACGACGCGCCGGTGGCGTGGCGATGATCGACAGGTCGCGCATGCCCGATACCGCCATGTTCAGCGTGCGCGGAATTGGCGTGGCGGTGAGGGTGAGGATGTCGACTTCACTGCGCAGGGCCTTGAGCTGTTCTTTCTGGCGCACGCCAAAGCGGTGCTCTTCGTCGATGATCACCAGGCCCAGGTTCTTGATCTTCACATCGTCCGACAGCAGCTTGTGAGTACCGATGACGATGTCGATCTTGCCCTCGGCCAAGTCGGCGACGGCGGCATTCACTTCCTTGGCGGACTTGAAGCGGCTCATCACCTCCACGGTCACCGGCCAGTCGGCAAAGCGATCGCGGAAGCTGTTGTAGTGCTGCTGGGCGAGCAGGGTGGTCGGCACCAGAATCGCCACCTGGCGACCGCCGTGCACCGCAATAAAGGCAGCGCGCATCGCCACTTCGGTCTTGCCGAAGCCCACGTCGCCACACACCAGGCGGTCCATCGGCTTGGGCGCGAGCATGTCGGCGCGCACCGCTTCGATGGTGGTTTGCTGGTCGGGGGTTTCTTCGAAGGCGAAGCCGGCGCTGAAGGTGGCGTAGTCGGCTTTCGGGTCGGCGAACGCATAGCCTTCGCGGGCGGCGCGACGGGCATAGATGTCGAGCAGTTCGGCGGCCACGTCGCGCACCTGTTCGGCGGCCTTGCGCTTGGCTTTCTGCCAGGTCTCGGAGCCCAGGCGATGCAACGGCGCCAAGGCGTCGTCGCTGCCGGTGTAGCGGGCGATCAGGTGCAGGTTGGCCACCGGCACGTAGAGCTTGGCGCCCTCGGCGTATTCCAGGGTGAGGAATTCGGCGGCCTGGTTGTCGATCTCCAGGGTCTGCAGGCCCAGGTAGCGGCCCACGCCATGGTCGATATGCACCACCGGCGCGCCTTCGCGCAGCTCGGTGAGGTTTTTGATCACTGCGTCGTTGTTGGCGTCGGCGCGTTTTTCCCGGCGTCGGCGCTGCATCACGCGCTGGCCGAACAGCGGGCTTTCGGCGATCAAGGCCAGCGCCGGGTCATCCAGCCGCAGCCCTTCGTCCAGCGGCGCGATGGTGATCGCCAGGCGCTCTTTGCTGGCGACAAAATCCGGCCAGCTGTCGACGGTTTTTGGCCGCAGCTTCAGGCGTTCCAACAGCTCCAGCAGCACTTCGCGGCGCCCGGCGGATTCGGCGGTGAACAGTACGCGGCCGGGGAAGTCGCCGAGGAAGTTGGACAACGCTTCCAGCGGTTGCGTGGCCTTGGCCTGGATCGCCAAATCGGGCAGCGCGCTCGCCGGGAAACGCTCGCGGCCACTACCGGCGTCCACGTCCTGCTGGCTGGCGACCACACGTGGCCAGTTTTTCAGGCGCGCGAAGCAGTCTTCCACCGGCAGGAACAGTTCAGAGGGCGGCAATAAAGGCCGGGACGGATCGACGCGGCGTTCTTCATAGCGGTTGCGCACGTCGTTCCAGAAGTTTTCCGCCGCCTGTTCGATACCCGGCAGCGAGAACACCTGGGTGTCCTGGGGCAGATAGTCGAAGAGGGTGGAAGTTTCGTCGAAGAACAACGGCAGGTAGTACTCGATACCCGCAGGCGTGATGCCGCTGCTCAAGTCCTGGAAGATCGGGCAGCGACGGAAATCCACGTCGAAGCGTTCGCGAAAGCGCGCCTTGAAGCGCGTGACCGCGTCTTTTTGCAGCGGGAACTCCCGCGCCGGCAGCAGCTTGATCGAGTCGACCTTGTCGATGGAGCGCTGGTTCTCTGGATCGAAGGTGCGCAGCGTCTCGATCTCGTCATCGAACAGGTCGATGCGGTACGGCAACTTGCTGCCCATCGGGAACAGGTCGATCAAGGCGCCGCGCACCGCGAACTCACCGTGTTCGTACACGGTGTCGACGCAGCGGTAGCCGCTGGCTTCCAGGCGCGTGCGCATCTGCTCCACATCGAGCTTCTGGCCGACGTCCAGCACCAGGCTGCTGCCGAGCAGGAACTTGGTCGGCGCCAGGCGATGCAGGGCAGTGGTGATCGGCACCACCAGCACGCCATGGGCCAGTTCCGGCAAGCGGTACAGGCTGGCGATACGCTGGGAGATGATGTCCTGGTGCGGCGAGAACAGATCGTAAGGCAGGGTTTCCCAGTCGGGAAAATGCAGCACCGGCAAATCCGGGGCGAAGAAGCTCAGCTCCTGCTCCAACCGTTCGGCACTTTGGCTGTCGGCGGTGAGCAGCAGGGTAAAGCGCTTGGCTGCGCTGGCAGCCTCGGCAATGGCCAGGCTCAGGGCGGCACCGGGCAGGTTGCCCCAGTGCTGTTTACCTGCCGCGGCAGGGAGTAGCGGTAGACGCAGAACGGGCACGGAAGGTTGAGCTCCAAGCGTTGCGACAAAGTCGGTAATTGTAACGGCCCCAGGTGCCGCCTGTCAGTTGCTGACTGTGCCTATTACGGTTTGTAGGAAATGTAGTGGCTAAGACAAACAATGGCGGGTTTTGACTCAATATGTAGTGCCAAAATGCGCGAATGTTTAGGAGGGTTAC
>NZ_WKCD01000191.1:0-10885 GCF_021606625.1 Pseudomonas sp. PA-4-8C | reverse complement strand
CACTGTGAGTCAATCCGCCCGCCATTCCTGCACGCGCCTGGGCCTTCTCGGTCTCGGCAGCCTGGCCGTCACCCTGCCGCTGGGTGCCCATGCCGAAGGCTTTATCGACGACGCCAAGGCCACGCTCAATCTGCGTAACGCCTACTTCAACCGCAACTTCACCAACCCGACCAACCCCCAGGGCAAGGCCGAAGAGTGGACGCAGAATTTTATCCTCGATGCCAAGTCCGGCTTTACTCAGGGCACGGTCGGCTTCGGGATAGACGTGTTGGGCCTGTATTCGCAAAAGCTCGATGGCGGCAAAGGCACCGCCGGCACGCAACTGCTACCGGTACATGACGATGGCCGCCCCGCCGACAATTTCGGGCGCCTGGGTGTCGCACTGAAAACCAGGCTGTCGAAAACCGAGTTGAAGGTTGGCGAATGGATGCCGGTGCTGCCAATCCTGCGTTCCGACGATGGCCGTTCTCTGCCCCAGACCTTTCGTGGCGGACAAATCACCTCCAATGAGATTGCCGGGCTAACCCTCTATGGCGGTCAGTTTCGCGGCAACAGCCCGCGCAACGACGCGAGCATGGAAGACATGTTCATGAACGGCAAAGCCGCGTTCACCTCGGACCGTTTCAACTTCGGCGGCGGCGAATACACCTTCAATGACAAACGTACCCAGGTCGGCCTGTGGTACGCCGAACTGACTGATATCTACCAGCAGCAGTACCTCAACCTCACCCACAGCCAGCCGGTGGGCGACTGGACCTTGGGGGCCAACCTCGGCTTCTTCAACGGCAAGGAAGACGGCAGCGCCCTGGCCGGCGACCTCGATAACAAAACCCTGTTCGCCCTGCTCTCAGCCAAATACAACGGCCACACCTTCTACGTCGGCCTGCAAAAACTCAGCGGCGACAGCGCCTGGATGCGCATCAACGGCACCAGCGGCGGCACCCTGGCCAACGACAGCTACAACGCCAGCTACGACAACGCCAAGGAAAAGTCCTGGCAGGTGCGCCATGACTTTAACTTTGTGGTGCTCGGGGTTCCGGGGCTGACCCTGATGAACCGTTATATCAGCGGCAGCAATGTACACACCGGAGCGATCACCGACGGCAAGGAGTGGGGACGTGAGTCGGAGTTGGCCTACACGGTGCAGAGCGGTGCGCTGAAGAACCTCAATGTGAAGTGGCGCAACTCGACCATGCGCCGGGATTTCAGCAATAACGAGTTCGATGAGAATCGGATTTTTATCAGTTATCCGATTTCATTGTTGTAGGTTCCAGTGTCGAACTCGATCTCAAAGGTGCCGCACATCCATGTGGGAGCTGGCTTGCCTGCGATGGCGGTGGGTCAGTTACCACACCCTTTTCTGACCCACCGCTATCGCAGGCGAGCCAGCTCCCACATTTGATCTCATGCGCCGGGAAGGAAGTTGACAACACCAGGAATCCCTAACACTATTTCCCCATAGTCATACGACAACCTACAACAAAAATCTGGAAGGCCCATGACCACCACCACTCCCACTCCCTTCAACCGCCTGCTGCTTACCGGTGCCGCCGGTGGCCTGGGCAAAGTCCTGCGTGAACGCATGCGTCCTTATACCCAGGTGCTGCGCCTTTCGGATATCGCTGAAATGGCCCCCGCCACCGATGCTCGCGAAGAAGTGCAAGCCTGCGACCTGGCCGACAAACACGCCGTGCATCAGCTGGTAGAGGGCGTCGACGCCATCCTGCACTTTGGCGGTGTGTCGGTGGAGCGCTCGTTCGAAGAGGTGCTGGGCGCGAACATCAGTGGCATTTTCCATATCTACGAAGCCGCCCGCCGCCACGGGGTCAAGCGGGTGATCTTCGCCAGTTCCAACCACGTGATCGGTTTCTACAAACAGGGCGAGCAACTCGACGCCCACTCCCCGCGCCGCCCGGACAGTTACTACGGCCTGTCCAAATCCTACGGCGAAGACATGGCCAGTTTCTACTTCGACCGGTATGGCATACAGACCGTGAGCATCCGTATCGGCTCCTCGTTCCCGCAACCGCAGAACCGCCGGATGATGCACACCTGGCTGAGTTTCGACGACTTGACCCAACTGCTCGAACGCGCGCTGTACACGCCCAACGTCGGCCATACCGTGGTGTACGGCATGTCGGCCAACCTCGATACCTGGTGGGACAACCGCTACGCCGCGCACCTGGGCTTTGCGCCCAAGGACAGCTCCGAAGTGTTCCGCGCCGAGGTTGAAGCCCAACCGCCCGTGGCCGCCGATGACCCGGCCAAGGTCTACCAGGGCGGTGCGTTCTGCGCGGCGGGGCCGTTCGGTGACTGAGTGCCCAGCAACCCAAGGGAATGACCATGTGTGCTGAATTGATTGTCGACGCCCGTAACGCCGTGGGCGAATGCCCGGTGTGGGTGCCTGAAGAAAACGCGCTGTATTGGGTGGATATCCCCAACGGCGGCCTGCAACGCTGGAACGCCGCCACCGGCCATCTGGCAGCGTGGAAAGCCTCAGAGATGCTCGCCTGTATTGCGCGCACCCAAGCGGGCAATTGGGTCGCGGGGATGCAAACCGGCTTCTTTCAACTCACGGCCCACAACGACGGCAGCCTCGACACCGTGCCGCTGGCCAGCATCGAGCATTCACGTCCGGACATGCGTTTGAACGATGGCCGCTGCGATCGCCAGGGCCGTTTCTGGGCCGGCAGCATGGTGCTGGACATGGGCTTGAACGCCGCCGAGGGCGTCCTTTATCGCTATGCGTCCGGGACTGCGCCCCACGCGCAACTGGACGGGTTCATCACCCTCAACGGCCTGGCCTTCAGCCCCGATGGCCGCACGATGTACGCCTCCGATTCACACCCGCGGGTGCAACAGGTCTGGGCGTTCGACTACGACATCGAGACCGGTACACCGTCCAATCGCCGCCTGTTCATTGATATGAACGACTTTCCTGGGCGCCCCGACGGTGCGGCCGTGGACGCCGAGGGCGGCTACTGGATCTGCGCCAACGACGCCGGGCTGATTCACCGTTTCACCCCCGACGGTCGCCTGGACCGCTCCCTGAGCGTGCCGGTGAAAAAACCCACCATGTGCGCCTTCGGTGGCAGTCGCCTGGACACTTTGTACGTCACCTCCATCCGTGACGACCCGAGTGAACAGTCGCTGTCCGGAGGCGTGTTCGCCCTCAACCCAGGCGTCCAAGGGCTGCCCGAACCCCGCTTCATCGTTTAATCGCTGTGCCTTGAATACAACAATAACAAGACAGGAGTGACTTCCATGGACTTCAAACGCACCTTGCTCGCCGCTGCAATCTTCACCCTCAGCAGCGCCGCCCACGCGCTGGAAATCAAGTTTGCCGACATCCACCCCGCCGGCTACCCCACCGTGGTCGCCGAAGAGAATATGGGCAAGGCCCTGACCAAGGCGAGCAACGGCGAGCTGACCTTCAAGTACTTCCCCGGCGGTGTGCTGGGCTCCGAGAAGGAAGTGGTCGAACAGGCCCAGGTCGGCGCCGTGCAGATGACCCGCGTGAGCCTCGGTATCGTCGGCCCGGTGGTGCCGGACGTGAACGTGTTCAACCTGCCGTTCGTGTTCCGCGATCAGGCACATATGCGCAAGGTCATCGATGGCGAGATCGGCGACGAGATCCTCGCCAAGATCACCAACTCCGAGTTCGGCCTGGTGGCCCTGGCCTGGATGGATGGCGGCACGCGCAACCTCTATACCAAGAAACCGGTGCGCAAGATCGAAGACCTCAAGGGCATGAAGATCCGCGTGCAAGGCAACCCGATTTTCATCGAAGCCTTCAACGCCATGGGCGCCAACGGCATTGCCATGGACACCGGCGAGATCTTCAGCGCCCTGCAGACCGGGGTTATCGACGGCGCGGAAAACAACCCGCCGACCTTGCTGGAACACAACCATTTCCAGAACGCCAAGTACTACACCGTCACCGAACACCTGATCCTGCCCGAACCCATCATGATGTCGAAAATCACCTGGAACAAGCTCGACCCCGCCCAGCAGGACATGGTCAAGGCCGCCGCCAAGGCCGCCCAGGCCGATGAGCGCGTGCTCTGGGACGCCAAGTCCGCCAGCAGTGAAGAGAAACTCAAGAAGGCCGGCGTGGAGTTCATCACCGTCGATAAAAAGCCCTTCTATGAGGCCACCGCCGCGGTGCGTGCCAAGTACGGTGCGCCGTATGCGGACATGATCAAGCGCATCGACGCGGTTCAATAACCTCCCCTGCCCTGCATAAGGCCCGGCGCGGTCGGTATCGACGCGCCCGGTCACGGTGAACGCCATGAAGACTTTACTGCTGCGCTTCAATGACCGCCTCTACATGACCTGCATCTGGGTCGCCGGCCTGTCGGTATTGGGGGTCGCCTTGATCATTCCCTGGGGTATCTTCACCCGCTACGCCCTCGGCACCGGTTCCAGCTGGCCGGAGCCCACCGCTATCCTGCTGATGCTGGTGTTCACCTTTATCGGCGCTGCTGCCAGTTACCGTGCCGGTGCGCACATGTCGGTGGCGATGGTTACTGACCGCTTGCCGCCAACCCAACGCCGCCTCGTCGGCATCCTCTCGCAACTGCTGATGGGCACCATCTGCGTGTTCATGACGATTTGGGGCACCAAGCTGTGCCTGTCCACCTGGAACCAGTTCATGAGCGCCATCCCTACCCTGCGCGTGGGCATTACCTATATGCCGATCCCGATTGGCGGGGTGCTGACCCTGGTGTTCGTGGTCGAAAAGCTGCTGCTCGGTGACCAGAGCAATCGCAAGGTGGTGCGTTTCGACCTGGTTGAAGAAAACGAAGGGGCCGCCTGATATGGACGCGTTGATTCTGTTGGGTAGCTTTGTTGCGTTGATCCTGATTGGCATGCCGGTGGCCTATGCGTTGGGGCTGTCGGCGTTGATTGGTGCGTGGTGGATCGACATCCCGTTCCAGGCCCTGATGATTCAGATTGCCGGTGGGGTGAACAAGTTTTCGCTGATGGCGATTCCGTTCTTCGTACTGGCCGGGGCGATCATGGCCGAGGGCGGCATGTCACGGCGCCTGGTGGCCTTTGCCGGGGTGCTGGTGGGCTTTGTACGCGGTGGCTTATCCTTGGTCAACATCATGGCCTCGACGTTTTTCGGCGCGATTTCCGGTTCATCCGTGGCCGATACCGCGTCGGTCGGCTCGGTGCTGATTCCAGAGATGGAACGGCGTGGTTATCCGCGCGAATTCGCCACCGCAGTGACCGTCAGCGGTTCGGTGCAGGCGCTGTTGACGCCACCCAGCCATAACTCGGTGCTGTACTCCCTGGCCGCTGGCGGCACGGTTTCCATCGCCTCGCTGTTCATGGCCGGTGTGGTGCCAGGCCTGTTGATGAGCGCGTGCCTGATGGTGCTGTGCCTGATCTTCGCGAAAAAACGCGACTACCCCAAAGGCGAAGTCATCCCCTTGAAGCAGGCGCTGAAGATCGCCGCCGATGCGCTCTGGGGCCTGATGGCCATGGTGATCATCCTGGGCGGCATCCTGTCGGGCATCTTCACCGCCACCGAGTCGGCGGCGATTGCGGTGTTGTGGGCGTTCTTCGTGACCATGTTCATCTACCGCGACTACAAATGGCGCGAACTCCCCAAGCTGATGCATCGCACGGTGCGCACCATTTCCATCGTGATGATCCTGATCGCCTTCGCCGCCAGCTTCGGCTACATCATGACCCTGATGCAGATCCCGGCGAAGATCACCACGCTGTTCCTGACCCTGTCGGATAACCGCTACGTGATCCTGATGTGCATCAACGTCATGCTGTTGTTGCTGGGCACGGTGATGGACATGGCGCCGCTGATTCTGATCCTCACGCCTATTCTGATGCCGGTGATCCTGGGCATCGGCGTCGACCCGGTGCACTTTGGCATGATCATGCTGGTGAACCTGGGTATCGGCCTGATCACCCCGCCGGTGGGCGCGGTGCTGTTCGTCGGGGCGGCGGTGGGCAAGACCAGTATCGAGAAAACCGTGAAGGCCCTGCTGCCGTTTTATGCGGTGTTGTTTCTGGTGCTGATTGCAGTGACCTACATCCCGGCGTTGTCGCTGTGGTTGCCCCACTTGGTGCTGTAAACCTTCTTTCAGAAACAAGGTGAGCAAGTGTGGGAGCTGGCTTGCCTGCGATAGCGGTGTATCAGTCACGGATGCATTGACTGACAGGTCGCTATCGCAGGCAAGCCAGCTCCCACACTTGCATCCTCAGTGTTTGTTTTGACTTCATCAGGCAGGTCAATCGTGATTGAGCTTTCGGATAAATTCACCCATCTGGTGCTCGCCCCGGCCATCGGCGGCAGCCTCGTCAACTGGACGGTGCGCGCCACCGGGCAGCCGCTGTTACGGCACAGCGATGCACAGGCGATCAATACCGGACTGCCGGGCAAGCTGGGCTGCTATCCCTTGGCACCCTGGTCCAACCGAATCGCTCAAGGTGGGTTCGACAACCCCGATGGCTGGCTGGCACTGGCACCCAATAGCCTCACTGACCCTCTACCGATTCACGGTTCAGCCTGGCAGCAGCCGTGGCAGGTGACAAGCCAGTCAGAACATGAAGTGGTGTTGGAGCTGCGCTGCGAAACGCCCTTCGCCTATCACGCCCGCCAGCGGGTGCACTTGGACAACGGTGAGTTGAATATCGATTTGTGCGTGACTCACTTGGCCGAGCAACCGGCGTGGCATGGGTTGGGCTTGCATCCGTACTTGCCGCGCCGGCCGGGTACGCGGCTGCAGGCCAAGGCTAGGCAAGTGTGGATGAGTGATGCAGCCAAGCTGCCCACAGGGTTGGCACCGGTGCCCGAAGATTGGGATTTGCGGCAACTCAAAGGATTGCCAGAGGGGCTGGTGGACAACGGCTTTTGCGGCTGGGATGGGCACTGCCTGATCGAACAACCGGAGCTTGGCTACCGCCTTGAATGCCAGGCCAGCGGCGCCGGTTACTTCCTGCTCTACTGCCCGCCGGGGTTGGAATTTTTCTGCATCGAGCCGGTGAGTCATCCGGTGAATGCCCATCACCTTCCAGGCAGGCCTGGCCTGAAACTGCTGGAGCAAGGCCAGTCAACCCACCTGGCATTCAACCTGAAATACACGCCAAATGCCTGAACTGTAGGAGCGAGCTTGCTCGCGAAAAACTCACAGGCGCCGCGTTCATTCAGAAAACACGCGTTATCGTTGACGTTTTTCGCGAGCAAGCTCGCTCCTACAGTTGGAGGATGCGTCAGTGTCAGGGTGGGCTGTTTTTCAGGCGCCCGGCCGTGTCGATACTCACCACCACCGACAACCCCGGTCGCAAGCGTTCACTTTCGGCCTGGTCCGGGTCTACGGTGATGCGCACAGGCACCCGCTGGGCGATCTTCACGAAGTTGCCGGTGGCGTTGTCCGCCTGCAACAGGCTGAACTCGGAACCGGTCGCCGGGGAAATATGCTGCACCGTGCCATGGAATTTGCGGTGGTTCAGCGCATCCACGGTGAACGTCACCGGTTGGCCGACCTGCACATTGTCCATCTGGGTTTCTTTCATATTAGCAATCACCCACAACTGCTTGGGCACCAGCGCCATCAGTTGCGCGCCGGAATTGACGTACGCGCCCAGGCGCACGCCGATCTGCCCGAGCTGACCATCCCGTGGTGCCGTGATGCGGGTATTGGACAGGTCGATGCGCGCCAGTTCCACCGCCGCCTCGGCACTCGCGACAGCGGCCTCCAGGGAGCCGCGGTTGACGATCACCGTCTGCAAATCCTGGCGGGCAATTTCCAGGCTGGCCTGGGCCTGGGCCACGGCAGCGATGGTCTGCGCGTTGGCAGCACGGGTCACGTCCAGTTCGCGTTTGGAGACCGAACCATCGCTGATCAGTTCTTCATTGCGGCGCAAATCCGCAGTGCTCTTGCGCGCCTGGGCCTGGCTGTCGACCAGAGCGGCCTGGCGCAGCTTGATGGTCGCTTCGGCGCTGTTGCGTTGCTGCACCACGTTGGCCAACGAGGCCTTCTGCACCGCCAGTTGCGCCAGGGCCTGGTCGAGGCGCTGCTTGTAGATGCGGTCGTCCAGGCGCACCAGCAGGTCGCCGGTCTTGACGTACTGGAAGTCCTGCACCGGCACTTCGAATACATAACCGCTGAGCTGTGGGCCGATAATCGTCACCTGCCCACGCACCAGGGCGTTTTCGGTGGTTTCCACCGCGCTGCTGAACGGCGGCAGTTGCCAGGCGTATAACACGATCAGCACACCGATGATGGCGATGGCGGCAAAGCCCAGGGACGAGATGATCCGCACGCGCAAGGGCCGCAATTGGGTCGGCACCGCGCCCGGTGGCGTGCTGCCTTCCGGCGTGGCGGCAATGGCGGTCGTGGTGGTGGTTGAAGGTTCAGTCATGAAGTCGCGCCGCTGGGTTGAACAGGAGGAGTTGCCTTGGTGGTACTCATCAGCCATAGGCTGCGGGTGAAGATCCACAGCATGGTCAGGATCGCGATAATCGCGATCAGCATGAAGACATCGTTGTAAGCCATGACGTTCGCCTCACGGGTCGCCGCCGTGGCCAGGCTGCGGATGCCCATGAGGTTGCGCAGTTCCGGGTCGGCGACGATCTTGCCATAGGCCGCCCCACCATTCTGCACCCTTGCCGCCACAAGCGGGTCGATCAGGGTCAGGTGCTCGACGATCATGCTCGAATGGTACTTCTCGCGCACGATCTGGAAGGTGCCCAGCAACGCCGCGCCGATCAGGCCACCGAGGTTCTGGCAGATTCCGAACATCACCGAGAAGCTCACCAGGTTGCGTGGGTTGGTCAGCACATTCTTGGTGCCCAGCACCATGGTCGGCCCCAGGAAGAACGTACCGCCGAAGCCTAGCAGGAACTGGCTGATATAGAGGTTCTGCGGGCGGGTCAGGTTGCTGGAAAAACTGTCCATCACCGAACCTGTCGCCATCAGCGCCAGGGAGATGATCAGCGGCATCAGCAGGTGCGCCGGGTTGATCGTCAGCGCGCTGACCACCAGCCCGGCAATCGCGCCGGCCAACATCACCACGTACAGGGTATGCATCTGCTGGTAGCTCATGTTCAGCATCTGCATGAACCCCACCGCACCGGTGGACTGCTCGGACAGCACCATGCGAATCAGAACCACCGCCAGCGCCAGGCGGATCATCACGCCACTGCCCAGCCAGCGCGTCATCAGCATCGGGTTGCTGCGGTTATGCTCGATGGCCAGCCCGGCCATGATCAGCACCAGGGAACAGGCCGAGGCCACGCCGATCCACGGCGCTTCCAGCCACCAGTCGATGCGCCCCAGGGACAGCACTGCACAGAGCAAGGCCACGCCGCTGGCGAGGATGGCGAAGGTCAGGAAGTCGAGTTTTTCAAAGGTTTTGAAGCGATCGCCCGGCGGCAGCTTGAGCAGGAACACGCAGCCCAGGCAGATCAGCGCCAGGCCCAGTTCGAACAAATACAGCCCCCGCCATTCAGCGATTTGCAACAAGTCTTCGGAAAACAACCGCGCCAGCGGTAACGCCAACTGCGCGGTGCCCAGCCCCAGCACCAGGGCTTTCAACCGCCACTTGGCCGGGAATGCCTGGATCATGTAGTACAAGCCCAACGAACTCAGTGCCGCACCCACCATGCCGTGGGCGGCCCGTACCGCAATCGCCGAACTGAGGTCATTGACGAACAAATGCCCGAAGGTCACCAGCGCGTAGAGCACCAGGAACACCTCGGTAAACGCACGCAGGCCGAACTGTTGGCGAAACTTCACCAGCAGCAGGTTCATGCACACGTTGGTCATCACATAGGCGGCGGGCAACCAGGCCATTTCCGCGGTGGTCGCGCCCAGGGCGCCTTGCAGGTATTGCAGGTTGGCGATAACCAAGGCGTTACCCAGGCCGCCGGTAATTGCCACCAGCACGCCGACCATCGCGAAGAGCCAGCGCTTATGTGTGGGGTGCAGCGGCGTCGAGGGCGAGCCAGGCAGGCTCGGCCGCTCGTGGGGTTGCCAGGTGTGGGGGGTGTATTTATCCATTCGGTGACCTTGGTAAGCCGGGGTGCAAGGCCGGTGAATCCGTTACACAGAGGAACAGTAACCTGAGAGGCGTTCATGTTGCCATCTTGAGGACACATTTGATCCTTAAGCAAGAGGCCGTATCGACCGCCCCACCTGCAAGCTTTGAATCCTCCTTGATCAGTTCTGCGCTTGAGCGCTGTGATCAGGGTCCGGCTTGACCGCAATATCAGGCACCGGTTTATAGAACGGACCGTAATCCATCAGTAATTCTTCACCTCTTTTGATGTCACTCAACGCCACATAGAACGTCAGGTTTTTTCCAAGAGCGACGCAGATGACGTTGTTCGACTTCCACACCGGCCCATCGCTCAGTTGCGAGGTATTGATCAGGCTCAAGGTGTTACCCGTATGCAGCGCACTCACCGAGCGATTGCCCGAACGCGTGCCGAACAGATAAGTCAGTACAGCCCGTGAACCCTGTTTGCGTTGCTCCTCGAACAGCGACGCCTCTGATGCATGGTATTTGCCGGCATAGGGGCCAAGCACCTCGAACTGGGAAATATCGCGCCTGGCCCACACCGACGCGCCGCGGTCCGGGCCCCCATCGTCAAGGGCTGTGAACACGTCCAGGGTTTCATCAAACCGGGACTGGTGCTGGCCTTCGGTGCGCAGCCAGTCTTTGATAGACGCTTTGACCTGGGCTGAAACGCGCGCTTTAGTTGCACTGTCTAGCCCGTCAAGCAGGCCGTTCCAGTGGGTGATGCGGATGTCATCGACAGGGCCCTCGAGCAAGCCGGTCAGGCTGACGGTGGGCTGCGCGGGGTCCTGCAGAATCGGCAGCGTATTGTCGATTCGATGCCGAGGTAATGGAG
>NZ_WKCD01000190.1:0-10990 GCF_021606625.1 Pseudomonas sp. PA-4-8C | reverse complement strand
AACCAGCGACAGCCTCGTGGGCTCGGAGAGGTGAAAAAAAGACAGAGAGCACCCAGCCCATCAAAACCCCCGAAACCACTGGCGGCAACTTCGAAAAACTGGAAGTTGCAGGTAATGGCGCAACCACCACGATCAACGACACCATCGACAAAGTCGATGTGGTCCTGACCGCCACTACCACCGTCGGCGAAGGCGGCAATATCGTCTACACCGCCAGCCTTGTGGATAAGAACGGCGCACCGGTGACCAACATCACCAATCCGCTGACCGTGACATTGGATAACGGCCAGACCATCACTATTGGCGTAAACCAGTCGAGCGGTTCTATCACCACCATCGCGCCAGACGATGTCTACAAAGGCGACCAGACCGTCACTACCGCCATCAAAGGCGTGACCGGCGGCGAGCACTTTGAAAATCTGGTTCCAGGTACTACCCCGGTTAATACCACCGTTACGGATACACCAGGCACTGACAACACCACTACGGTGACGCTGACCGCTCCGGCCGAGGCAAACGAAGGTGGGCAGATCACGTACACCGCCACGCTTTCCAACAAAGCGGGCACTGACGTAACGCTGAAACTCGACAACGGTTCTTCGATCACCATCAAGGCTGGCGACACTGTTGGCACTGTGACTGTGCCCGCTCCAAGCGATGACGTGTTCATCGATAAAAGTACCCAGACCGTCAAGATTACTGACGCTTCCGGCGGCAACTTCGAAAAACTCGAAGTCGCAGGTAACGGCGCAACGACCACGATCAACGACACCATCGACAAGGTGGATGTAGTTCTAACTGCTACCACTACCGTCGGCGAAGGCGGCAACATCGTCTACACCGCCAGCCTTGTGGATAAGAACGGCGCGCCGGTGACCAACATCACCAACCCGCTGACCGTGACATTGGATAACGGTAAAACCATCACCATCGGCGTAAACCAATCGAGCGGTAGCGTTTCGGTTCTTGCTCCTGATGATGTGTACAAGGGCGACCAAACTGTCACCACCGCTATAAAGGGTGTGACCGGCGGCGAGCATTTCGAGAACCTGGTGCCTGGCACTACGGCAGTGAACACCACTGTCACCGATACCCCCGGTACCGACAACACCACCACTGTGACGCTGACAGCGCCAAGTGCCGTTAACGAAGGTGGTCAGATCACTTACACCGCGACCTTGAGCAACAAGGCCGGTACTGACGTCACCTTGAAGCTGGATAACGGCTCTTCGATCACCATCAAAGCTGGCGAGACCGTCGGTACTGTGACCGTGCCTGCGCCTACCGATGACGTGTTCATCGATAAGAGCACTCAGACCGTCAAGATCACCGACGCTTCGGGCGGTAACTTCGAAAAACTGGAAGTTGCAGGCAGCGGCGCGACCACTACGATCAACGACACTATCGACAAGGTCGATGTGGTCCTGACCGCCACCACCACCGTCGGCGAAGGCGGCAACATCGTTTACACCGCCAGCCTCGTGGATAAAAACGGCGCACCGGTGACCAACATCACCAATCCGCTGACCGTGACCCTGGATAACGGCAAGACCATCACCATCGGCGTAAACCAATCGAGCGGTAGCGTTTCGGTTCTTGCTCCGGATGATGTGTACAAGGGCGACCAAACTGTCACCACCGCTATCAAGGGTGTGACCGGCGGCGAGCACTTTGAAAATCTGGTTCCAGGTACTACCCCGGTTAACACCACCGTTACGGACACACCGGGTACCGATAACACCACCACCGTTACGCTGACAGCGCCAAGTGCCGTTAACGAAGGTGGGCAGATTACGTACACCGCAACGCTTTCCAATAAAACGGGCACTGATGTCACGCTGAAGTTAGATAACGGTTCGTCGATCACCATCAAGGCCGGCGAAACCGTCGGCACCGTGACTGTCCCTGCGCCTACCGATGACGTGTTTATCGATAAGAGCACGCAGACCGTCAAGATCACCGAGACCACTGGCGGCAACTTCGAAAAACTCGAAGTGGCAGGCAATGGCGCAACCACCACGATCAACGACACCATCGACAAAGTCGATGTGGTCCTGACCGCCACTACCACCGTCGGCGAAGGCGGCAACATCGTCTACACCGCCAGCCTTGTGGATAAGAACGGCGCACCGGTGACCAACATCACCAATCCGCTGACCGTGACCCTGGATAACGGCAAGACCATCACCATCGGTGTGAATCAGTCGAGCGGTTCCATCACCACCGTAGCGCCAAACGACGTCTACAAAGGCGACCAAACCGTCACCACCGCCATCAAAGGCGTGACCGGCGGCGAGCACTTCGAGAACCTGGTGCCGGGCACGACGGCGGTGAACACCACCGTCACCGACACACCAGGCTCCACCGACCTGACCACCGTTACCCTGACTGCCCCGACCGCGGTCAACGAAGGCGGCCAGATCACCTACACCGCCACCTTGAGCAACAAGGCCGGTAGCGACATGCTGGTCCAGCTCGACAACGGTTCGAGCATCACTATCAAGCAAGGTGAGACCGTGGGCACGGTGACCGTCCCGGCGCCTACCGATGACGTGTTCATCGACAAGAGCACCCAGACCGTCAAGATCACCGGCACCACCGGCGGCAATTTCGAGGGCGTAACCATCACACCTGCGGGCGCCACGACCACCATCAACGACACCATCGATGACGTGACCGTGGTACTCAAGGCCACTGGCTCGGTCAGCGAAGGCGGGCAGATCGTCTACACCGCGTCCCTGGTCGACAAGAACGGCGCAGCCGTGAACAACGTGGGCTCCGACCTGGTGGTAAGACTGGATAACGGCTCAACCATCACCATCGGCAGCGGCAAGTCCACCAGCTTCACGACGGCTACCGCACCGAACGATGCTTATGTCGGCGCCAATGATGTCAGCGCCAAGATCACCGGCGTGGTCAGCGGTGGCGACAAGTACGAGCATCTGATTGTTGATGGCAGCCCCGCGGTCACCAAGGTCACGGATGTAGTGACTGATACCAAAATCAGCATTACGGGCGACGGTTCGGTCACTGAAGGTGGCACCGCCCACTACACCCTGACCTTGACCAACCCGCCGCAAACGGATGTGACCGTGACGCTCAAATACAGCGGCACCGCCACTGACGGTTCGGACTTCACTGGCGTGTATACCGTGAAGATCCCGGCAGGCTCCAGCAGTGTGCCGTTTGATATCCGCACGCTCGACGACAAGATTACCGAGCCTACGGAACAGATCGTCATCACCATCGACAAGGTCACCGGAGGCAACTTCGAGAACCTGGTGATCGACAAAGGCACTGTCACCACCAACATCCTCGACAACGATGCTCCGCCGGTGATCGACCTGGATGCCAACAACTCCAGCGGCGCCACGGGTGCTGATTACAAGACGACGTTTACCGAGGGTACCGCCGGGCCGGGCGTGTCGATCGCCGACACGGATATCAAGATCACTGACCCAGACAGCACACTGCTGACGGGCGCGACGGTCACGCTGACCAACGCACAGGCCGGTGATGCCCTCAATCTTGGCAATAGCGTGAATGGCATCAGCGTCAGCACCAACAACCAGACGGGCACTATTACCCTGACGTTGTCCGGCAGCGCGACGCTGGCTGACTACATGCAGCGCATCCAGAACATCACGTTCACCAACAACAGCCACGACCCGAGCACCACGCCGCGCACCATCACCGTGACGGTGACCGATGGCGGCAACTACTCCAACGTGGCTACCACCACCGTCAACGTGGTAGCAGTCAACGATGCACCAGTGGCCACTGGCGGTGCCGTGACCGGTACGGAAGACACCGCGCTGGCCCTGACCTGGGCCAACTTCGGCGTGAGCGATGTGGACTCGCCACAAGCCAGCCTCGGGGTGAAAATCACCGAGCTGCCGGTAGCCGGCAAGCTGCAATACCTGGCGGCGGACGGCAGCACCTGGACCAACGTGACCAGCGGCCAGACCTTTACCAAGGCTCAGATCGATGGCGGCCAACTGCGCTTTACGCCGAACGCCAACGAGTCCGGCGCCGACGGTTATGGCGGCACTGGCGTGGGTAACAAGCAGGCGGATTACGCGCAGTTCAAGTTCCAACCAACCGATGGCAAGGACCTGGGTACCAGCGCCACGGTGAAAGTCGATATCACGCCGGTAGCCGACGCGCCGACCCTGAGCGTGGCAGACAACAACGTTGCCTCCACCGGCCTGGTCAAACAGGGCTGGAACAGCATTGCCGGCCTCGGCAACAACGGCAACGGCGCTGCACCGGACGTGCTGAAAAAAGCCATCGATAACGCGGGCACGCCGAACAACACCTCGGTGGTGACCAACGTCGAGTCTGTCGACAACGTCGCCGCCGGCTCTGGCTCAAAAATCTCCGGCCTGATCTACATGGAAGCCGGCAAGAGCTACACCTTCAGCGGCATCGCCGATGACAGCGTGGTGGTCAACGTTGGCGGTAAAGACGTTGCCAGCGGTTTGTGGGGCACCAACAGCGGCAAGTTCAGCGGCTCGTTCACGCCAACGACCACCGGTTACTACAGCCTTGAGATCTACCAGGCCAACCAGGCGGGCCCAGGCAGCTTCGACGTTAACCTGTCGATCAACGGCGGGGCGGTGCAGAACCTGAGCACCAGCACCGTGCCGTTGTACACCGGCCTTACCGACCTGACCAACGCCGGCGTCACCGTATCCGACCTGCATGGCAGCAACGGTGACGGCTACTACGTGGGCTACAAGCTCAACGAAGGCCAGGAAAACGGCACGGTCAAACTGTCCAAGGTCACCACCGCGCTGACCGATACCGACGGCTCCGAAACCCTGAGCGTGAAGATCAGCGGCATTCCGGCAGGCTCGGTGCTCACTGACGCGTCGGGGCACACCTTTACTGCGGGTAAAACCGTGGGCGAAGTGAATGTCACCGGCTGGGACCTGAACACCCTGACCATCAAGCCGCCGACCTACTACAGCGGCCAGTTCAACCTGACAGTCACCTCGACTTCCACCGAGAGCATCGGCGGTTCAGCGACCACCACCGCGCAATTGCCAGTCACGGTGCATCCGGCGACCTACAATTCGGTCACCGGCACCTCGGGCAGCGACACCATCAATGGCAGCGATGGCAACGACATCGTCGTGGCCGACATCGCCGGCCTGAACGTGGTGCAGGGCAAGAACTACAACATCGCGTTCATGATCGATACATCGGGCAGTATGGGTGCGGACTCGATAGCAGCGGCAAAAACCTCGCTGACTACCACGTTCAACTCGCTGAAAAACAGTATCGGCGCCAGCACCTCCGGCACTGTGAATATCTTCCTGGCGGATTTCAGCGACCAGGTCAATCGCACGGTGACAGTCAACCTGAAAGACCCAGGTGCATTGGACTCGCTGCAGAAAGTCCTGGACTCCATGGTGTCTACCGGCGGGACCAACTACGAAGACGTGTTCAAGGCCGCGTCCAACTTCTTCAAAAGTGCCCAGGCGACTGGCAACACTGGCGCTATTAATACAACGTACTTCATCACCGATGGTCAGCCGACGTTTTACCAAGCGTCCGAGCAGACCAACCCGTACTTGTACGGCAACGTCAGGCTCGATGATGTCGTCACCATGAACAACTACACCATAGGTACCGCCACCCGGATCAACATCGATTCGAATAACTACCTTGATATCAACTCTGCCGGCAAGGTGACCCTCTGGTCTTACGGCTGGGGATACAACAAGGGAATCATCCACGCCCAAGGGGATGGCACCTATGAAATATCGGTGCAAGGCGGCCTCGGATACGATACCGACTACTCCACCACCCTCAACTCCAACAGCGCGTTCGCACTGCTTAAAGGTCTGTCCACAGGTGGCGTAGAAGCCATCGGCCTCAATAGTGGGGTCAGCTTGAATCAGCTGGCACCGTACGACAGCGATGGCAAGCCACAGGCCAACATCGATCCGAAGGACCTCGCCAACGCTATCCTCGGCCACACCGAGGCGACGTTGCCGGGCGCGGACACCGTCAGCGGTGGCGACGGCAACGACATCCTGTTCGGCGACCTGGTGAGTTTCAGCGGGATCAATGGCGAGGGTTACAACGCACTGCAGGCCTTTGTCGCGCAGAAAACCGGCGTGGCTGTCTCTGCGGTGACCGCCTCTAACGTTCACCAGTACGTCACCGAACACTATGTGGACTTCGACGTCTCCGGCGCCAAGGATGCCAACGACACGCTGCTGGGCGGCGCTGGCGATGACATCCTGTTCGGCCAGGGCGGCAACGACACGCTCGACGGTGGCAAAGGCAATGACATCCTGCTGGGTGGCACGGGTAACGACACGTTGATTGGCGGCCAGGGCAACGACATCCTGATCGGTGGCTCGGGGGCCGACACCTTTGTGTGGAAGTCTGGCGACATCGGCAACGATGTGATCAAGGACTTCAAGGCCTCGGAAGGCGACCGCATCGATCTGCGCGATTTGTTGAAAGGTGAAACCGACAGCACCATCGACAACTACCTCAAGATCACCACGGTAGACGGCGTGTCGACCCTGCAAGTGAGCAGTGAAGGCAAGCTCAACGCCGCCGGTGGCCTGGCCAATGCCGATGTGACGATCAAGCTGGAAGGCAACGATTGGTCCCACACCAGCATCAACTCGCTGATCAGTGGTGCCGACCCGACCATCAAGATCGACCACACTTAAGACACGATTAATCGGCCGCCCTTTCAGGCGGCCGTTTTTTTTGGCCTGCGGGTGGCTGGCCCTGGCGGACGGGGCATCGCATACTCACGCCCATACACGCCGCGTTGACCTATGCTGTTGAACGCCTGTGGCGCATTTTCGAGGGGTTGTTATGTTTTACGTGCAACGTGATGCACAGGGCGCGCTGGTTCGCGTAGAGGCTGCTGCCTTTACCGAATCCACTGAAACCCTGCCGGCCGATCACCATGAGATACAGGCCTGGTACGCCAACGAAGTGGTGGAAACCAGCCTGGCCCAGCTCAAACAGAGCGACTTGGAGATGATCCGGGTGCTGGATGACTTGATCCAGGTGCTGACCCGCAAGGGGGTGATCAGCGTGACCGACCTGCCGCCGGCAGCCCAGGCCAAGTTGATGGACCGTAACCAGGCGCGGGAAGCGTTGGGTGGGTTGAGCCAGTTGATCGATGATGACGAGAAAGGATTGATTTAATCCAACCGCTCCTACAGGTAAATTATTTCCAGGGCGCGGGCTCGCCAAACAGTTGGCCCTGCACACCGAAAATCCCCATCTCACAAATCACTTTCAATTCGCCCTCGGTCTCTACACGCTCGGCAATCAGCGGCAGGTCGATGCTATGGGCCGCTCGCTGGATGGCCTCGATAAACAGGCGCTTGTCACTTTCCTGGTCGATGGCGCGAATGTAGCTGCCGTCGATCTTCAGGTACGCCAGGCCCAGGCGCGCCAGGTTGCCGATCATGCTGAACCGCCCACCGAAACGTTGCAGGCTGAGGGAGAAGCCTAGCTCGCGCAGGCGCTGGGTCATCTGTTCCAGCACGTGCTGCTCAGGCAATTGCTCTTCACCGATCTCCAGGGTGAGGCGCGGGCCCAGGTTGCTGTGCTGGCGTAGCAGGTCATAAATGCGGTTCAGGGCCTGGGGGTCCTGCAGGGTCGCGGCCGAGAGGTTCAGCGCCAGGTTCTCGGTGTGGCTGCTCATCTGCTTGAGCACCTGCTCCAGCATCAGGCGGTCCAGGCGGGCCGACCAACCGAAGCGCTCAAGCCACGGCAGGAAGCGCCCGGCCGGTATGGTGTGGCCGTCTTCGTCTTGCAAGCGCGACAGCACTTTGTAGTGCAAGACCAACTGTGGGTCCTGGCTGGCCACCACCGGCTGGAAATACAGCTGGAAGCGCTGCTGGGTCAGGGCCTGGTCCAACAAGGTATGCCAGGCATGGTGATCGTCACCGACACTGGCGGCGGCGCTGCGGTCCAGGCACACCCAACTGGTGTCGCCCTGCGCTTGGGCCTGGGCCAGGGCCTGGTCGGCCAGGGTCAACAGGGCTTGGGGCGCGTCGCCATGGCTGAACGGTGCCAGGCCGATATAGGCGACCGGTGTAACGTCGCTGGCACCGGTCGCTTGCAGGCTGAGCAAGGTGCTTTCCAGGTTTTGCGCCAGTTGCACCGCTTCTTCACGCATCAACCCTGGCGCCAGCACGGCGAACTCACCGCCACGAATACGGGTAACGAGGTTATGGGTTTCCGGATACGGCGCGCACTGGCGCAGCAGTTGTTCGCCAACCGCTTGCAGCAACTGGTCGGTACGCTGGCCCCCCAGGCGCTGGTTGAGGCCAGCCAGGTCCTTGACCCGCAGCAACAGAAGGTAACCAGAGTTGGTCTCTTCCGGGTTACTGACGCGGGCGTTGAGTTGCATCTCGAAATAACGGCGGTTGGCGAGGCCGGTGAGGTTGTCCTGGTAGGATTCGGTGCGCAGTTTTTCGCTACGCTCAGCCTGCTCCTGGAAGAGCGCCTTGAGCTTTTCCGCCATCTGGTTCATGGCCTGTACCACGCGCCGCAGCTCTGGCGTGCGGGGCAGGTCCGGCAGGCTGAGGAACTCACGGCGGGCAATGGCGTGGGATTGCTTGACCATATAGTCCAACGGCTTCAGTTGCCGGCGCAGCAGCAGCCCACCGAGCACCACACTGACCGCGCCGCACAGCAGCAACCAGCCCAGGCTGCCCAGGGCGCTTTGCCAGAGCTTGGCCAGGGCGAACATCGGATGGCTGACCACTTCTACCCGTGCGGCCTGTTCCCAGCCACGGCTGACCAACGCATCACCACCGGCCGGCTCCAGGCCGATCAGCTTGACGAACCAGTTGGGCACGCCGTTGTTGTCGGGAATACCGCTGCGCTCGACGATGGTTTTGTCGGTGGCCAGGTCCACGACGCGGATGCTGGCGTAGTAACCGCTGTCGAAGATCGAGCTGACCAGCAGCTCCACCATGGCCGGGTCGTCGATATTCGGAGTCAGCGACAACGCCAACGCCGTTGCGGCATCCTGGGCGTGGGAGCGCAGTTGGTTGACGTACTGGGTGCGCGAGCTTTCCAGGCTGACCATGAAGCTGCCGCTGAAGGCGACCACCAGGAACAGACAGATTGCGATCAATAGCTGTTTGAACAGAGACATCCGATCAGTTACTCCTAGTTGGCAGGCTCGGCTGGAAAGCCTTCCGCACGCATTTTTCTCAACACATCCTGCCAGCGCGACAGGCGTTTGGTATCACCGACTTTCTTGTTGCCCTTGGCACCGGGCAAGTACAGCCCCTCGGCGTTGAATGAGTACACCGGGACCAGATCGGTGCGACGGGTGGCCGGCAGGATCTCATCCATCAGGCTGTCGAGCACCAGTGGTACGGCGTCGGGGGTCGAGTAATAGGTCAGGACCATGTGCGCTCGATTCTGCCGCAGGGCCTTGACGTACGTGATGCGCAGTTTGTCGCTGGATACCCCCAGATGACGCAAACTGAAATACTTTGCGATGGCGTAGTCTTCGCAGTCACCGGCGCCTTTCCAGAGTGCTTCGACGGGTGTCTCCCAATAATCGACAACGTGCCAGAGATCGATGTCTTCCACGTAGGTCATTTGCTTGTTGAAGAACAAATTGACGACCTTGAGCTGCTCCTGCTCGCTGACCTGTTTTTGGCTCGCCAACAGCCGCTGCCAGGCGTCGATACGCTGCTGGCCTTGGCCCAACGGCCCGTAGACGGCGGTGGCCTTGCGGCTGATCTGCGAGAAATCCCAATCGGCACGTAGCCCGCCGAGCATCAGGCCAGCCAGTAAAATTGCTGATAAAAGCCAGCAAAGCAGTCGATAGGGAATAAAACTTACCGCCAAAGTGTTCAGTCCATGAAAGAGACGGAATTTCAACGAATGGTGAAGCCTGGCCCTACAAAAAACAATGGCACAGTGCAATCATTCGCGGGAGCCCCGTTTTTATAACCGCCGCTTGTGAGAGACACAAAGTATGCTGTGTAAGCCCTTACAAACGGAAACTTTGGCTGTTTGACAAGCGCTTGGCCCATCTTTAGTGTTCTTTGGATCCAATTAGCCAAACTATTATTCAAAAAGGGAGGATAGCGCAACCGTGACGCAGAAGCCGAACCCATTAAGCAGCATCAAAATCAGCGGGCCTATTCCCGCCCATCTTGCGCGCTCCGTTATTGAAGAAACCTTGCGTAATGCCATCCTCGATGGGCGATTGCCCTGTGGCACCGCCATGCGCCAGCAAGAACTGGCCAGCCTGTTCGGCGTCAGCCGCATGCCCGTGCGCGAAGCCTTGCGCCAGCTGGAGGCGCAATCCTTACTGCATGTGGTGACTCACAAGGGTGCCGTCGTCGCCCCCCTGATCGAGGACAATTCGGCTGAGACCTATGCCTTGCGCATGCTGCTGGAGTCCGAGGCCCTACGCCTGTCGATTCCGTTGCTCACCGACGCGGACCTTGCTCAAGCCGAGGCCTGTATCAATGCACTGGAAAGCGAAAAAGACTACACCGAGATTGGTCGGCTCAATCGCCTGTTTCACATGGTGTTGTACGGCAAGGCGCCCAACCAGCGGCTACTCACTCTGGTCGAGCACGGATTGAATGAGGAGGAGCGCTTTCTGCGCTTCAACCTTGAAGCGATGGGGCTGGGCGAGACTTCCCAGGAGGATCACCGCGAACTGCTGAGCCTGGTAGCGCAGAAGAAGGTCGAGGAGAGCATCCTGACGCTGCGTAACCACTTGATGCGAGGCATGGAGGTAATCGCGACCTACCTCAGGGGCCTTGAGAGCGCCGACAAAAAAGCCGGGTAGTCGGTTTTTTTCGCTTGAGCCCTTAATACTTACGTGACGGAGCAACTTCCCTATCCGGATTGTTGCCCCGTCAGACATATTAAAAAAATCAACTAAAGGACAATTAACGCCGACTTAGCGCACGGAAAAATCCCACCTACAACCTGGCAACTTACCGCACATATAAAC
>NZ_WKCD01000019.1:0-48394 GCF_021606625.1 Pseudomonas sp. PA-4-8C | reverse complement strand
CAACTCCACCAGGCGCTCCAGCGCATCGGCGCGGTTCTGCTCCTGGGTGCGATATTGCTGGGCCTTGAGCACCAGCACGCCTTCGCTGGTGATGCGGCTGTCACGCAGCGCCAGCAGGCGCTCCTTGTAGAACTCTGGCAACGACGAGGCCGGAATATCAAACCGCAGGTGCACCGCACTCGACACTTTATTGACGTTCTGCCCGCCGGCACCTTGGGCACGAATGGCGGTCAGCTCGATCTCGGCATCGGGCAGCTGTACGTTGTTGGAAATCACCAGCATGTAACACGGTCCTCCGGAAGAAGCCCTAGGATACGCGAATGCACCTCGGCCATCCCCTCAAACGACAAACCCGGCACAAGGCCGGGTCTGCTTAACAACATTGACGCTTACTTCACCGCGGGGACCGCCATATCCATGGACTGCTGCGCCCGCTTGTTCTTGACCCAGTAACAAACGCCCATGAACGCCACCCACACCGGGATCGCGTACACCGAGCGGTCAATGCCCGGAATCATCAACATGGTGCCCAAAATAAACACCACAAACGCTACACAGATGATGTTGCCATACGGGTACCACAGCGCCTTGAACAGCGGCACCTGGCCGGTGCGGTTCATGTGCTGGCGGAACTTGAAGTGGGAGAAGCTGATCATCGCCCAGTTGATCACCAACGTGGCCACCACCAGCGACATCAACAGTTCCAGCGCGTCATGGGGCATCAGGTAGTTCATCAGCACCGCCACCAGGGTGATCGCCGCCGAGGCCAGGATCGAACGCACCGGCACACCGCGCTTGTCGATCTTCGCCAGGGCCTTGGGCGCATCGCCTTGCTCGGCCATGCCCAAGAGCATGCGGCTGTTGCAGTAGGTGCCGCTGTTGTACACCGACAGCGCGGCCGTCAGCACCACGAAGTTGAGAATATGCGCGGCCGTGTTACTGCCCAGCATCGAGAACACCTGTACGAACGGGCTACCGCTATAGGCATCGCCGGAGGCGTTGAGGGTCGCCAGCAGGCTGTCCCACGGGGTGAGCGACAGCAGTACCACCAGGGCACCGATGTAGAAAATCAGGATGCGATAGATCACCTGATTGATCGCCTTGGGGATCACGGTACGTGGCTGGTCGGCTTCGGCAGCGGTAAAGCCGAGCATTTCCAGACCGCCGAAGGAGAACATGATGATCGCCATGGCCATCACCAAGCCGCCGACGCCATGGGGGAAGAAACCACCATGCTCCCACAGGTTGCTGACCGAGGCTTGCGGGCCGCCGCTGCCGCTGACGAGCAGGTAGCTGCCCAGGGCAATCATGCCGACGATCGCCACCACCTTGATGATGGCGAACCAGAACTCGGCTTCACCGAAGACTTTGACGTTGGCCAGGTTGATCGCGTTGATCAGCACGAAGAACGCCGCCGCCGAGACCCAGGTCGGAATCTCCGGCCACCAGTAGTGCACGTACTTGCCGACGGCCGTCAGTTCCGACATACCCACCAGAATGTACAGAATCCAGCAGTTCCAGCCCGACAGGAAGCCGGCGAAACCGCCCCAGTACTTGTGGGCAAAGTGGCTGAAGGAGCCGGCGACCGGCTCCTCGACAATCATTTCGCCAAGCTGGCGCATGATCATGAAGGCGATAAAGCCGCAGATGGCATAGCCCAGGATCATCGACGGGCCGGCGGATTTGAGCACCCCGGCCGAGCCCAGGAACAGGCCGGTGCCGATGGCGCCACCGAGGGCGATCAACTGGATATGCCGGTTTTTCAGGCCGCGTTTCAGCTCGCCTGAAGAAGAATGGGGTCCACTCATGAAAAGGGTCTCACGCAAGGTTTGAAGAGTTGAATGCAGGTTGCTGCCTTGAATTACCGACTCAAGCAGCGCCGCTCAAACCCCAGCGCAGGCACCAGGAGTACAGCGTTTTTCTAATGGTCATGCGTCACCTGTTTGTTTTTATCTGTGACGAAATCGAACCCGTCCGGCTCGTGGCCAGGCGGAGTGATCAGGGGGATCAAACCCTGAGGTCTTAGCCTTTTGCGTGGGTACGCAAGGGGGGGTCACAGTAAAACGCGGCGCATTGTACACCGCTCGACAGCTTCGGCACGCACCGGGAAAGTGCACAGGCAAATCTGTCAGCTAATGCTTACATCAGCATGCCCCCCAGCAAAGCCAGGGCAGTTACGTAAATCTATCGTTACACCCCGGAAAATCTGCGTTACAGCCAGACTTTGGCAGCCTTCAACGGAATTCTGTCGGTAGGCAACGTCTGAAGAATCGCTTCAGCCAATTCACTGTTTTACCTGAATAAAAAAACTCGACAAAAAACAGAAGAAAAAATCCAAATGAAACCGTGTCAATAAATTTTTTGCATTTCGAAACACTCTCTTCTAGGTTCTTTGCACTTGCCCACGAAGCCCGTGGGTGAGCCGTTCTCAATCAACGTCCTCTAGGAGATACACCATGCAAGCACTGGAAAACGACCTGGAAACCGAACTGCAACTCGACGATTGGTTTGAAGCGCCGACCCATGAGGCCGCCGTTGAAATGATGCAAGCCGATGCCGTTGTGCCTTTTGGCACTGCGATGTGGCCTTTCTAATACCCGGCAGGCATCCGGCAGGCGCTGTGCACGGCGCCTGCCCCCTTACCCAAGGCACAGAAGGACACCCGTCATGGACAAGGCCCGCGCCGTCGAACACTTTCTTTACTACCTTGCGCACCATCCGGCCCTCAACGGCCTGAACCGCCCTACCGTATTGCTGGGCCATACCGCGCGCTATGACGCCATCGCCCAGGCGATAACCCAAGGCAGCGCCGCCCGCTTCAACTTCCAACTGCAACGCCTGGACCTGGCACCCAGCGACACCCTGGCCCAGGCCATTCAAAGCTGCGACCTGTACCTGTTTCTCTACGATTCCTCCACGCTGCCCAACCCACGCGCCGAAGGCCCTGACTTTATCCGCGCCCTGCAAGGCGTGATGGCCGAGCACTGGAAGAAATCCCTGCTGTTCAAGGATTACGGCGACTATTTCTACGACACCTTCAGCGTCGAGCCCCAACGCATCGCCGACCTCAACGCCACGTTGATCCGGCGCATGGCCCAGGCCAACGTGCTGAGCTTTACCGACAAACACGGTTCGCGCCTGGAAGCGCCGATGAGCAGCATCAAGAAGTGGACCAATATCAACGGCGTCGGCAACCACGACCTGGCGCCCGGCGAAATCGCCACCCACAGCGAAGCCATCAACGGCCAGGTGCGGTTTGTCGGCACCTTCCTCAGTACTATCCCCTTTGCACGCAAATACGGCGTGCTGCAATCACCGCTGGAGTTATGGATCGAAAACTCCACCGTTTGCAGCGTGGCCAGTGATGTGCCGGGGCTGGCGGATGATTTCAACAAGTACCTGAATGCCAACCCGTCCAACCGTCGTGTGGAGGAGTTGGGGATTGGTACCAATGAAGGGGTCAAGGACCTGTATGCGCGCAATGCCGGGTTTGAAGAGCGCCATTGCGGGTTGCACCTGGGCTTGGGTGGCGGGCAGAAAGGCAGTCATCACCTGGACCTGATCTTTGCCAGTGGGGTGCTGGCGCTGGATGACAAGCCGGTGTTTGATGGCGCCTTTGCCTTTTAAAAATCCGTCAGACGTATAGAGATCCCTGTGGGAGCCGGGCTTGCCCGCGATAGCGGTGGGTCAGTTAGCATAAAGGTGATTGACCCACCGCTATCGCAGGCAAGCCAGCTCCCACAGTTGATTGCATTTCAAAGGTAGATCGCAAAAAAAACGCCAACCCTAGGGTTGGCGTTTTTGTGCAGCGCTTAACGCATCACTGCGGCTTCTTGCGACCAAAACCAGGGCGCTGGCCGGAACCGGCCGGTGCGCCACGGCGCTTGCCCGATGGCTCGTCCGCGACCAGTTTCGGGCCAGGGCGCTTGTTCGCCGCTGGCTTGGCTGGACGCTTGGTGCTGGCGTTGTCGGCCGGGCGATCCGATTCACCACGGTTGCTGCGACCACCCGCCGGCGCAGGACGCGGCGTACGTGGCGCACGCTCGCCTTCTTGACGCGATGGCGCGGTGGGGCGGCGCTCGCCTTCAATGTGCGGCTGACGCGAGATACGACCGCCGGTGGCCGGTGCATCCAGCGCAGGGCGCAGGGTGCGGGCAACACGTTCGGTACGTGGCACCGGGCGCGACGATTTACGCTGCATACGCTCAAGCTTGTCTTTGCTCTTGGCGTTCATCTGCGGCATGGCAACCGGCGTCAGGCCCACTTCGGCGCTGAGGATATCGACTTCGTACTGGCTCATTTCGCGCCAGCGGCCCATCGGCAGGTCGGAGTTCAGGAACACCGGGCCAAAACGCACGCGCTTGAGGCGGCTGACCACCAGGCCCTGGGACTCCCACAGGCGACGCACTTCACGGTTACGGCCTTCCATCACCACGCAGTGGTACCAGTGGTTGAAACCTTCGCCACCTGGCGCCTGCTTGATGTCGGTGAACTTGGCCGGGCCGTCTTCGAGCACCACGCCCGCCTTGAGGCGTTCGATCATCTCGTCATCGACTTCACCACGCACACGCACGGCGTATTCACGGTCCATCTCGTAGGACGGGTGCATCAGGCGGTTGGCCAACTCACCGTCAGTGGTGAACATCAGCAAGCCGGTGGTGTTGATGTCCAGGCGGCCGATGTTGATCCAGCGACCTTCTTTAGGCTTGGGCATCTTGTCGAACACGGTCGGACGGCCTTCCGGGTCGTCACGGGTGCAGATCTCGCCGTCGGGCTTGTTGTACATGATCACGCGGCGCACCGATTCGGCGGCCTCTTCACGCTTGATGACCTTGCCATCAATGGTGATTGCATCGTGCAGGTCGACGCGCTGGCCGAGGGTGGCCTCGACGCCGTTGACCTTGATGCGCTTCTGGGTGATCCAGGCTTCGACGTCGCGGCGCGAGCCCACGCCGATACGCGCCAGCACCTTTTGCAGTTTTTCGCCTGCTGGGCCGATTTCCTGGTCTTTCTGGTCTTGGTCATTCATCGTAAGCACCTCCCGGTGGGTCGATTCAGGCATGGCCTGAGGGGTATTGAAAGCGGGGCCTTGGCCGAATAGGTCGGCAAGGGGTCGCGAATCATACGCGCATGGCGCGTGTTCCGCATCACAGACTAGCCGATAACGCCCAGCTCATTTGCTTTTCCGCCGACCGGTGGCCCCCAGGGCCAGCAATCGCAGCTCGGCTTCGGCCAATACCGTGCGCTTGTCGGCTTTATCGAGTTTCTTCCAGGCACGGATTTCACGCTTGCTGCGGCCACAGCCGACGCAGATGTCGTCGTTGAATTTACAGATGCTGATGCACGGGTCTTTCAGGGCACTCATGGTCGATCCTCTGTGGGAGCTGGCTTGCCTGCGATGGCATCACCTCCTTGCATCTGAGAGACCGAGGCGTCTGCATCGCAGGCAAGCCAGCTCCAACATGGGTTGCGCGGTGAACGTCAGAGCCGGTCAGTCTTCGAGCTGGCGGCGCTCGTTTTCGATGGCCTCGGCCAGCGCCCGGGCTTCGTCTTCTTCGTCACTCAGGGGCGGCTGTTCGAGGGCGGCGACGGCGGCCAGGAGCTTTTCCCGGGCCTGGGCCACGCCAAGCACATCGTCTTCGGCTTCGACCTCAGGCTCGGATTCAACGTTCACCTGGGTTTCTGGCTCCGCCGCACCATCACGCAGCAAATCGTCGAAGTCGGTCTTGATCCCCTGCTCCATGTCGTCCAGTTCCAGCAACAGCGTATGGAAACTGGTCTCGTCCTTGGGCTCCTCCGGCTCGGCGCTGGCGTCGGCCAGTTCCTGCAGGCTTTGCGGCACCGGCGCGTCGTCGAAGTCGAGCACCGGCTCGGCTTCCATTTCCCGCAGTTCGGCCAGGGGCGGCAGATCGTCGAGGTTTTTCAGGTTGAAGTGATCGAGGAACACCTTGGTGGTGGCGAACATCGCCGGTTTGCCCGGCACATCACGGTAGCCGACGATGCGAATCCACTCGCGCTCCAGCAGGGTCTTGACGATATGGCTGTTCACCGCCACGCCACGCACGTCTTCGATCTCGCCGCGGGTGATGGGCTGGCGATAGGCGATCAGCGCCATGGTCTCCAGCATCGCCCGGGAATATCGCTGCGGGCGCTCTTCCCACAACCGCCCGACCCACGGCGAAAACTTCTCACGGATCTGCAGGCGGTAACCCGACGCCACTTCGCGCAGTTCAAAGGCACGGCCCTCGCAGGACTTGCGCAGGATCTCCAAGGCCTTCTTGAAGACCGGCGGCTCCGGGCGTTCGGCTTCTTCAAAAAGCTCGAACAGGCGCTCCAAAGATTGCGGTTTACCCGAGGCCAGGAGAAAGGCCTCCAGCAAAGGGGCCAGTTCGCGGGGTTCAGTCAGATTCATCGATTCAGCTCGTTATTCGGCTCGCGCCCGCACGTGGATAGCCGCAAAAGGCTCATTCTGCACCAGCTCGACCAAGGACTCCTTGACCAGCTCTAGGATCGCCATAAAGGTCACCACCACACCCAGGCGCCCTTCTTCGGCGGTGAACAACTCGACAAAGGGCACAAACCCACCGCCCTTGAGACGTTCCAGCACATCGCTCATGCGCTCGCGGGTGGACAGCGCTTCACGGCTGACCTGGTGGCTCTCAAACATATCGCCACGGCGTAGCACCTCGGCCATGGACATCAGCAATTCTTCCAGGCTCACGTCTGGCAGTAACTTGCGCGCGCGCGCCTCGGGGGCGTCGAGCTTGGGCACCACCACATCACGGCCCACACGGCTCAGGCCGTCGATGCCTTCGGCGGCGGCCTTGAAGCGTTCGTACTCCTGCAGGCGGCGGATCAACTCGGCGCGTGGGTCATCCTCTTCGGCTTCCACCGTTTCCGAGCGCGGCAGCAGCATGCGCGACTTGATCTCGGCGAGCATGGCCGCCATCACCAGGTATTCAGCGGCCAGTTCCAGGCGCACCGACTGCATCAGCTCGACATAGCCCATGTACTGGCGGGTGATTTCTGCCACCGGGATGTCGAGGATATTGATGTTCTGCTTGCGGATCAGGTACAGCAGCAAGTCCAGCGGGCCTTCGAAGGCTTCAAGGAACACCTCCAGGGCGTCCGGCGGGATGTACAGGTCCAGGGGCATTTCCATGACCGCCTGGCCGTACACCATGGCAAACGGCAGTTCCTGCTGGGCGCCGGCCTGGGGGTCAGCGGTTTCCACGGCCGACATTCAGGCCTCGACCATGAACGGAGCCGGGTCGCCACAACCCACACGCACCACTTCTGGCTCACCGTCGGCCAGGTTGATCACCGTGGAGGCCTTATTGCCGCCGTAGCCGCCGTCGATGATCAGGTCGACGTGTTTTTCCAGCAATCGGCGCATTTCGTAAGGGTCGTACAACGGCTCGGTTTCGCCGGGCAGGATCAACGACACGCTCATCAGCGGTTCGCCCAACTCGGCCAGCAGCGCCAGGGCAATCGGGTGTTCCGGCACGCGCAGGCCGATGGTGCGCTTCTTGGGGTGCAGCAACAGGCGCGGCACTTCGCGGGTGGCGTTGAGAATGAACGTGTAGGGCCCCGGCGTGTGGGCCTTGAGCAGACGGAAGGTGCCGGTGTCGACCTTCGCAAACAGCCCAAGCTGGGACAAGTCGCTGCAGATCAGCGCAAAGTTGTGCTTGTCGTCCAGCTGGCGTAGGCGCCTTACCCGCTCGACCGCGCCCTTGTCGCCGATCTGGCAGCCAATGGCGTATGACGAATCCGTCGGGTAGATCACCACGCCACCGGCACGGATGATCTCTACGGCCTGCTTGATCAGGCGCGCTTGAGGGTTTTCCGGATGAATCTGGAAGAATTGACTCACGTGCTCTACCTGTTCAGACGGTGGCAATAATGGGGTCATGCTTGAATCGCCCCCACAACAGCGGCAGATCTTCCGGGACCTGGCGATACTCGCCGATCTCGGACCAGCCGCCTGGGCCATGAAAATCACTGCCGGCACTGACCAGCAGACCAAATTCGCGGGCAAGGATCGCCAGGCTGCCGACCTGTTCGGCGGGTTGATGCCCGTTGACCACCTCGATGGCGTGGCCTCCCGCTCCAATATAGTCGCTGATCAGCTTGCGGCGCTTGCTACGGGTGAAATCGTAATGCCAGGGATGCGCCAAGCTGACCCAGGCCCCGGAGGCCCGCAGGGTCTGGACGGTGTCTTCCAGGGTCGGCCAATGCAGCTTCACATCGCCCAACTTGCCGGCGCCCAGCCATTTGCGAAAGGCCTCGGCGCGATCCTTTACATACCCTTCACGCACCATCCAGTCGGCAAAGTGCGGACGGGCCGGTGCGTTGCCGCTGTCGCCCAGCTCCTGCTGGATGGCGCGGGCGCCGTCGAGGGCACCCGGCATGCCTTTAAGGCTGAGCTTGCGGCTTATTTCTTCGGACCGCAGCCAGCGGCCATCGTGCAATTGGGCAATCGCCGCCACCAAGGGCGGGGCCTTTTGATCAAAACCGTAGCCCAGCACATGGATGGTGGCGCCGCCCCAGGTGCAGGACAATTCCACGCCATTGACCAGCTGCATGCCCAGGGACTGCGCGGCCTGGCGGGCTTCGTCGAGGCCTTCGAGGGTGTCGTGGTCGGTCAATGCCAAAACTCGCACGCCTTTTTCAAACGCACGCGCAACCAGTACCGCGGGCGCCAGGGCGCCGTCGGAGGCCGTGCTGTGGCAGTGCAAATCAACATTCACGGGAGTGTGTAACCTCAAGTCAGCTGGCGCTATCGCAACCAAGGATGTTTGTTATTATGCCGCCACATCCAGCTTCTGGCTCTTACTGTGAAACAATTCATCGACTTCATCCCGCTGTTGCTGTTTTTCATCGTTACCAAACTCGACCCCAGGGTCATCGAAATCGCCGGCCACCCGCTATCGTTCGGGGGCATCTACAGCGCCACGGCCGTACTGATCGTCAGCTCAATCCTGGTCTACGGCGCCATCTTCATCTCCCAGCGCAAGCTGGAAAAAAGCCAATGGCTCACGCTTATCGCCTGCCTGGTATTCGGCGGCCTGACCTTGGCCTTCCACAGCGAAACCTTCCTTAAATGGAAAGCCCCGGTGGTGAACTGGCTGTTCGCCCTGGTGTTCATCGGCAGCCACTTCATCGGTGACCGCCTGCTGATCAAGCGGATCATGGGCCATGCGCTGACCTTGCCGGAGCCAGTGTGGGTACGCCTGAACGTGGCCTGGATCGTGTTTTTCCTGTTCTGCGGCGCCGCCAACCTGTTCGTGGCCTTTACCTTCCAGGACTACTGGGTCGACTTCAAAGTGTTCGGCAGCCTGGGCATGACCGTATTGTTTTTGATCGGCCAGGGTATCTACCTGTCGCGCCACCTGCATGACACCGCTGCTACCACACCAAAAACCGAGGACTGACATGCTCTACGCCATCATTGCCACCGACGTTGCCAACTCCCTGGAAAAACGCCTGAGCGTACGCCCGGCCCATGTCGAGCGCCTCAAACAGCTGCAAGCCGAAGGCCGCATCGTACTGGCCGGCCCGCACCCGGCCGTCGACAGCAATGACCCGGGCGACGCCGGTTTCACCGGAAGCCTGATCGTGGCCGAGTTCGCTTCCCTGGCCGACGCCGAGGCCTGGGCCAAGGCTGACCCTTACGTTGCAGCAGGGGTCTACACCGATGTGGTGATCAAGCCGTTCAAGCAAGTCTTGCCTTGAGCCCGGCTGCGTCGAACCTAATCGTTTCGGCGTACTCATAATGGCTCACGGCGTCACCGGTGGGGCCTTCGCCGCCGACAATGGCTAAATTGAGTGAGTCATGAGCGAGCTGTTACTGATAGATGATGACCAGGAGCTCTGTGAGCTGCTGACCAGTTGGCTGAGCCAGGAAGGTTTCCAGGTGCGCGCCTGCCACGACGGCTTGAGCGCCCGTAAAGCCTTGGCCGACAGTGCGCCTGCGGCCGTGGTGCTCGACGTGATGTTGCCCGATGGCAGCGGCCTGGAGCTGCTCAAGCAATTGCGCAACGACCACCCGGAGTTGCCGGTGCTGATGCTCTCGGCCCGGGGCGAACCCCTGGACCGCATCCTCGGCCTGGAACTGGGCGCCGACGACTACCTGGCCAAGCCCTGCGACCCGCGTGAGCTGACGGCGCGCCTGCGCGCCGTATTACGCCGCAGCCACCCAGCCGCGGTGTCCACCCAGCTGGAACTGGGCGACCTGTGCTTCAGCCCGGTGCGCGGCGTGGTCAGCATCGATGAACAGGAGTTCGCCCTCACCGTCTCCGAAAGCCGCCTGCTTGAAGCGCTGCTGCGCCAACCCGGCGAGCCCCTGGACAAACAGGAACTGGCGCAGATCGCCCTGGGCCGCAAGTTGACCCTCTACGATCGCAGCCTGGACATGCACGTCAGCAACCTGCGCAAAAAGATCGGCCCACACCCGGATGGCCGGCCACGCATCGTGGCGCTGCGTAGTCGTGGCTACTACTACAGCCTCTAAACATCCCGCTTAACCCTGTGGGAGCTGGCTTGCCTGCGATAGCGGTGTGTCAGTCCACCGTTATGCTAACTGGCCCACCGCTATCGCAGGCAAGCCAGCTCCCACCATTGATTTCATCACCTTCAAGGGTTTTGTCAGGTCCTATCAAACCCGTCTTTACCGAAGCTTTACCCTCCCCTGACCGCCGCTGACCTTGCTCTGCGTAACCTACTCACATCCGGACTCACCGGAATAGAGACAGGAGATACACCATGCGCAAGACCCTTATCGCTTTGATGTTCGCCACCGCCCTGCCCACCGTTGCCATGGCAATGCCGGAAGGCCCAGGCCCGATGGGCGGGCCTGAAAGCCGCATGATGGGTGGCCCAGGCCACGGTGAACACGGCCCGCGTGGCAAAGGCGGCCCGTTCAGCCAGCTGGACTTGAGCAAGGAACAGCGCGAGCAGATCCGCAAGCTGATGGGTGACCAATGGCACGCCCGCAAAGACCTGACCCAAAAGTACCTGGACAAACTCCCGGCCGCTGACCAGAAGGCCATGCAGGACGAAATCGCCGCCGGCAAGCAGAAAACCCAGGCCGATATCCGTGCCGTGCTCAAGCCCGACCAGCAGAAGAAGTACGACGAAATCGTCAAGAAGCAAGCCGAGCGCCGCGCCGAATGGAAAGAGTTCCAGGCCTGGAAAGCCCAGCAAGCGCAAAAAGCGCAATAATGGCCTAGCTTCACCCCCAGCCCAGTGGTTCGCGCCGCTGGGCTTTTCCTGTTTGAGGGTTTCCTGTGCGTTCATTGTTCTGGCGTATCCTGGCGAGTTTCTGGCTGGCCATCGCCCTGGTTGCCGGGTTATCGATCCTGCTTGGGCACATGCTCAACCAGGACGCCTGGATTCTCAGCCGCCACCCTGGGCTCAACAACCTGGCCCAGGAGTGGACGCAGCTCTACGAAACCCAGGGCGAAGATGCCGCCCAGGACTTGTTGCAGCAGCGCAAACGCCAGTACCACATCGACGTGCAAGTGCTTAACGAAAGCGGCGACCCGGTGGTGCGCGGCACCTTCCCGCGCCGCGCCGCCGCGTTCGAAGCCCGCCAGAACGACAGCCAGGACGGCCACCTGCCCTGGCGGCGCCTGACCGCCGAGTACACCAGCGCCAAAACCGGCGATACCTATCTGCTGATTTACCGTATTCCTCACCCGGAGCTGGACGCCTGGCACCGCAGCAGCCTGCTGTGGCCGCTCAGTGCATTGGCGATTACCCTGGTGGTGCTGACCCTGTTCAGCCTGCTGGTGACCTTGTCCATCACCCGCCCACTCAGCCGTTTGCGCGGCGCGGTGCATGATCTGGGGCAAACCACTTATCAACAGAACAGCCTGGCGCAACTGGCCAATCGGCGCGACGAGTTCGGCGTGCTGGCCAACGACTTCAACCGCATGGGCGCGCGCCTGCAAAGCCTGATCGGCAGCCAGCGCCAGTTGCTGCGCGACGTCTCCCACGAACTGCGCTCCCCCCTGGCGCGCTTGCGTATCGCCCTGGCCCTGGCCGAACGCGCCAGCCCCGAAGAACGGGAAAAACTCTGGCCACGCCTGACCCGCGAATGCGATCGCCTGGAAGCCTTGATCAGCGAGATCCTGGTATTGGCACGGGTCGACGCCGACAACGCCAGCGCCGAAGACATCGATCTAAACCCGTTGCTCAGGGCTCTGCAAAAGGACGCCCAACTCAGTGCCCCTGAGCAAGTGGTGCAACTGACGACTGCCAATGATTTACAGCTTAAAGGCTGGCCGACCATGATCGAACGCGCCGTGGACAACCTGCTGCGCAATGCCCAGCGCTTCAACCCGGTGGGCGAGCCGATTGAATTGCAGGCCCAGCATCAAGGCGGGCGCATTCTGATCAGCGTACGCGACCACGGCCCCGGCGTTGAAGCCGAGCACCTGAGCCAATTGGGCGAGCCGTTCTACCGTGCGCCGGGCCAGACCGCCCAAGGCCATGGCCTGGGCCTGGCCATCGCCCGTCGCGCCGCCGAGCGCCATGGCGGCAACCTGATCCTGGCCAACCATCCCGAGGGCGGTTTTATCGCCAGCATCGAACTGCCCTTGATCCCTGGGGTTGCCATACCAGTGGGATGATCTTCTATAGTGGCCCTTCTCTTACGGAGGGCCTTTGATGACTGACCTGCTGACTCCCATCCAAGCCGCACTCGCTTTACCGCACGCCCCATTGCCCCAGCCCCAGGCCGGCGCCCTGCCTTCGACCTTTGCCGTGACTGACCTGGCGGCCGCCAGCATCGGCGCCGCCGGCCAGGCCGTCGCGCAGTTGATTGAGCAACAAACCGGGCGCCTGCCCAGCGTCAGCGTGGATCGGCGCCTGGCCTCGTTGTGGTTCTCCTCGTCGATTCGCCCCGTGGGTTGGCAAGTGCCGCCTTTGTGGGACCCGGTAGCGGGTGACTACGCCAGCGCCGATGGCTGGATTCGCTTGCACACCAACGCGCCCCATCATCGTGCAGCGGCCGAGCGGGTACTGGGGCCTGCCGCTGATCGCGCAGCAATGGCAAGTAAAGTTGCAACCTGGAAAGCCGCCGAACTGGAACAGGCGGTGGTCGATGCGGGCGGTTGTGCGGCGCAGATGCGTAGCTGGCAAGCCTGGCAGCAGCACCCCCAGGGCTTGGCGGTAAATGCCGACGCGTTGATCCAGCGCGAGCTCTTCGACCCCGGCATCGACACACCCTGGCTCGGCTCAGCCGCTCGCCCACTGGCTGGCATCAAGGTGCTGGATTTGACCCGGGTGCTGGCCGGCCCGGTGGCCAGTCGGTTCCTCGCCGGCTTGGGTGCCGACGTACTGCGCATCGACTCACCCACCTGGAACGAGCCTGGCGTCGTCCCGGAAATGACCCTGGGTAAACGCTGCGCTCGCCTTGATCTAAAGCGCCACGACGACCGACAGGTGTTCGAAGCGTTGCTCAAGGACGCCGACATCCTGTTCCACGGCTACCGCGCCGATGCCCTGGAACAACTGGGTTACACCCTTGGCGAACGGCAACACCTCGCCCCCGGCCTGATCGATGTCAGCCTCAACGCCTACGGCTGGAGCGGCCCTTGGCGTAATCGTCGTGGTTTTGACAGCCTGGTGCAGATGAGCAGCGGGATTGCCGAGGCCGGCATGGCCTGGAAACAGACGGATAAACCGCTGCCGCTGCCGGTGCAGGCGCTGGATCACGCTACCGGCTATTTGATGGCCGCCAGTGCGATCCGGGCGTTGGCCGAGCGCCTGGACTCCGGACGCGGCGGGTCGGCGCGTTTGTCGTTGGCGCGTACGGCGAAGTTACTGGTGGAGGCCGGGCCAGTGGCACAGCAAGCGGCATTGCGCGAGGAAGACATTAATGACCAAGGCCTGGTCGTGGAGCAGACAGCCTGGGGCCAGGCCCACCGGCTACTGGCGCCGCTGAGCATCAGTGGCACGCCGTTGCAGTGGGATTTACCGGCGGTGGAGTTAGGGTCACACCGGCCTCAGTGGTGACCTGGGCGCCGCTATCGCAGGCAAGCCAGCTCCCACAGGATCAGAGTGGGAGCCGAGCTTGCCCGCGATGGGGCCATCACCGTCGCCATCAATCCCCGCGGTTCAACGACGTCCACAAATGCTGCGCCGCATACGCCCTCAACGGCCGCCACGCCTCGGCCCGCGCCAATAACTGCCGCGCCGACACCGGCCCACCTTCCAACGCTGCCAAAGCATTGATCAGCCCGATATCCCCCGACGCAAATGCATCCACCTCGCGCAACTGGCGCATGGCGATGTACTGCGCGGTCCACTCTCCAATCCCCGGCAACGCAACCAGCCGTGCAACGCCGTCCTGGAGGCTGGCCTTGGGTTCGAAAAGCTGTGGGTCATCCAACAGCGCCTGGGCCACACCAGACAAGGTACGCCCCCGCGCCTTGGGCATGCCCAGGGTGGCCAGGTCCGCCGCCGCCAGCACTTCAGGTGTCGGAAACAGGTGGGTGATACCGGCGTGCGGGGTTGACAGCGCCTGACCATACTGCGCCACCAACTTGCCCGCCAGGCGAATCGCCGCCACCACGGTGATCTGCTGACCCAGCACCGCACGAATCGCCAGCTCCAACCCATCCCAGGTGCCAGGCAGCCGCAGGCCAGGACGGGCCGCAACCAGTTGCGCCATCAGGGGGTCCTGCGCCAATTGCGCGTTGATTACCTCAGGCACGGCATCCAGATCAAACATCCTGCGCAAGCGCCGCTCGATCTCAGGCATGGCGCCAGGCTCGGGAAAGTCGACCGTCACCTCCAGCCAATCCCCCGCCCCCGGTTCGACGCTGATCCAGCCATGTATCCCTGCCACACTGATGCTGCGTCGGTACACGCCAGCGACCACGGTTTCCAACCCGGTAATCGCTCGCACCGATAAGAACCCCAGCATCGCCGCCCAGTCGTAGGGCGGTTGATACGCCAACCTCACAGTGACAATACCCCGCTATACAGCCCGTACGCGGCCAACCCGGCGCCCGCGATCACGCCGCTGAAAATGCCTTTTTCCACGGTGGTAAACAACGGCTGGCCCTGCTCGCGCTTGGCCAGGGCAAACAGGATCACGCCCGGTGCGTACAGCAACGCCGACAGCAGCAAGTACTTCAAGCCCCCCGCATACAGCAGCCAAATCGCGTAACCGAGGGCAATCAGCCCCACCAGCAGATCTTTCATGCGCCGGCGCTGCCAGCCGGCATAGGTTTCGCCGCGCGCGCTCAATAGCACCGCATAGGCCGCCGACCACAAGTAAGGCACCAGGATCATCGACGACGCCAGGTAGATCAGGGTGGTGTAGGTGCTGGCTGAAAATAGCGTGATCACCAGGAATGCCTGGATCATCACGTTGGTCAGCCATAAGGCATTGACCGGCACCTGATTGGCGTTTTCCTTCTTCAGGAACGCCGGCATGGTCTTGTCCTGGGCGGTGGCATAGAGGATTTCCGCGCACAGCAGCGCCCAGGAGAGCAACGCGCCGAGCAGCGAAACCGCCAGGCCGATACTGATCAATACCGCGCCCCAAGGCCCGACGATATGCTCCAACACACCGGCCAGGGACGGGTTCTGCAATTGCGCCAGCTCCGGCTGGCTCATGATGCCCAGGGACAACACATTCACCAGCACCAGCAAGGCCAGCACGCCCACGAAACCAATCACCGTGGCGCGCCCCACGTCCGAGCGTTTCTGCGCCCGCGCCGAATACACACTGGCGCCTTCGATCCCGATAAATACAAACACCGTGACCAGCATCATGTGGCGCACCTGCTCGACCACGCTGCCCATCTGCGGGTTACCCATTCCCCAGATATCGCGGGTGAAAATATCCGCCTTGAATGCAACGGCGGCGATCACGATAAACATCAGCAGCGGCACGATCTTCGCCACCGTCGTCACCTGATTGATGAACGCTGCCTCTTTGATCCCGCGCATCACCAGAAAATGTACGGCCCACAGCAACAGCGACGCGCAGCCGATGGCAAGCGGCGTATTGCCCTGGCCGAACGCCGGAAAAAAGTAGCCGAGGGTGCTGAATAGCAAGACGAAATAACCGACATTGCCCATCCACGCACTGATCCAGTAACCCCAGGCGGATGAAAAGCCCATGTAGTCGCCAAAACCCGCCTTGGCGTAGGCATACACCCCGGAGTCCAGTTCGGGCTTACGGTTCGCCAACGTCTGGAACACAAAGGCCAGGGTCAGCATGCCGATGGCGGTGATCGCCCAGCCGATCAATATGGCGCCCACTTCGGCACGGGCGGCCATGTTCTGCGGCAATGAAAAGATGCCGCCGCCAATCATCGAGCCCACCACCAGGGCGATCAGGGCACTGAGCCGGAGTTTCTGGGCGGGTTGGGTCATGCAGCTTCCTCGAAATAAACGGTTGGGCGACAACTGCGCACACAAGTAATTCAGATTAATGACGTTGTCATAACATAAGGATATGTAAAGGTAGGAAGTTTAGGCTTATTTAGAATTTAAATACGTCAATTATGAAGCGATAGTCAAACAACGTACAAAAAATTTGCACATTCGCAAATACGAACTAGCGTCAACACCCATGCCCTCGACCAAATGATTAACCACAAAGCAAAGAGCGCTCTATCAAGCGCCTTTGCGGGACTTGTTCGTCCGCAAAAACCTCACCCTAAGTCGTTAATTCACAATGGAATGTGCCAATGAAGTGATCTGAGTCAGCTGTTTGATTAGCGCACGGAATTATTCTGTGGTCTCTCTTCTCCTGCATTGGAGTCATGCAATGTCTGAAACTCCCGGAAAACTTCGACTAGGCGCCTTGGTCGCACTTGTCGTAGGCTCGATGATTGGCGGCGGTATCTTTTCATTGCCACAAAACATGGCCGCCAGCGCCGATGTCGGTGCGGTGTTGATCGGCTGGGTGATTACCGCCATCGGCATGTTGACCCTCGCCTTCGTGTTCCAGACCCTCGCCAACCGCAAGCCTGACCTCGACGGCGGGGTCTACGCCTACGCCAAGGCCGGTTTCGGCGACTACATGGGCTTTTCATCCGCCTGGGGCTACTGGATCAGCGCCTGGCTGGGCAACGTCGGCTACTTCGTCTTGCTGTTCAGCACCCTGGGCTACTTCTTCCCGGTCTTTGGCGAAGGCAACACCCCGACGGCGGTGATCGCTGCGTCAGTGCTGTTGTGGGCCGTGCATTTCCTGGTGCTGCGCGGGATCAAGGAAGCCGCGTTCATCAACCTGGTGACCACCGTCGCCAAGGTGGTGCCGCTGCTGCTGTTCGTGCTCATCGCGCTGTTCGCGTTCAAGCTGGACATCTTCACCGCTGACATCTGGGGCGTGAAAAACCCGGACCTGGGCAGCGTGATGAACCAGGTGCGCAACATGATGCTGGTCACCGTGTGGGTGTTTATCGGCATCGAAGGCGCGAGCATCTTCTCGTCCCGTGCCGAAAAACGCAGTGACGTGGGCAAGGCCACCGTGATCGGCTTTATCACCGTGCTGCTGTTCCTGATGCTGGTGAACGTGCTGTCCCTGGGGATCATGACCCAACCGGAACTGGCCAAGCTGCAGAACCCGTCGATGGCCGCCGTGCTGGAGCATGTGGTGGGCCACTGGGGTGCGGTGCTGATCAGTGTGGGCTTGATCATCTCGCTGCTCGGCGCGCTGCTGTCTTGGGTGCTGCTGTGTGCGGAGATCATGTTCGCCGCCGCCAAAGACCACACCATGCCGGAGTTCCTGCGCAAGGAAAACGCCAACCATGTGCCGGTCAACGCGCTGTGGCTGACCAACGCAATGGTGCAGATATTCCTGGTGATCACGCTGTTTTCCGCCAGCACCTACCTGTCACTGATCTACCTCGCCACCTCGATGATCCTGGTGCCTTACCTGTGGTCGGCGGCCTACGCCCTGCTGCTGGCGGTGCGCGGCGAGACCTACGAGAACGCCCTCAAAGAGCGCAGAAAGGACCTGTTCATCGGCGCCATCGCCCTGATCTATGCGATCTGGCTGCTGTATGCCGGCGGCACCAAATACCTGCTGCTCTCCGCCCTGCTCTACGCCCCCGGCGCGATCCTGTTCGCCAAGGCCAAGCGTGAACTGGGCAAACCGATTTTCACCCCCGTCGAGAAGCTGATTTTCGCCGCAGTGGTCATTGGCGCCCTGGTGGCGGCCTATGGGCTCTACGACGGCTTCCTGACCCTGTAATTGTTGTTCACTGGAGGATCTGTAATGACCACGGAAAAAGTGAAGTACGGCGTACATTCCGAAGCCGGCAAACTGCGCAAAGTCATGGTGTGCTCCCCAGGTTTGGCCCACCAGCGGCTGACCCCCAACAACTGCGACGAGCTGCTGTTCGATGACGTGCTATGGGTGGCCCAGGCCAAGCGCGACCACTTCGACTTCGTCACCAAGATGCGCGAGCGGGACATTGATGTGCTGGAAATGCACAACCTGCTCACCGACATCGTCGCCAACCCCGAAGCGCTGGACTGGATCCTGGAGCGCAAGATCACCGCCAACACCGTAGGCCTGGGCCTGGTCGATGAAGTTGGCTCGTGGCTGCGCAGCCTGGAGCCGCGCAAAATCAGTGAGTACCTGATTGGCGGCGTATCGGCCGACGACCTGCCGAGCAGCTTCGGTGGCAAGACCATCGAGATGTTCCGCGATTTTCTCGGCCACGCCAGCTTCATCCTGCCGCCGCTGCCCAACACCCAGTTCACCCGCGATACCACCTGCTGGATCTACGGCGGCGTGACGCTCAACCCGATGTACTGGCCGGCGCGACGTCAGGAAACCCTGCTGACCAGCGCCATCTACAAATTCCACCCTGAGTTCACCAACGCGGACTTCCAGATCTGGTACGGCGACCCCGACCAGGAACATGGCGCCGCGACGCTCGAAGGCGGCGACGTGATGCCGATTGGCAACGGCGTGGTGTTGATCGGCATGGGCGAGCGCTCGTCCCACCAGGCCATCGGCCAACTGGCGCGCAACCTGTTCCAGAACAAAGCCGTGGAACGCGTCATCGTTGCCGGCCTGCCCAAATCCCGCGCCGCGATGCACCTGGACACCGTGTTCAGCTTCTGCGACCGCGACCTGGTCACCGTCTTCCCCGAAGTGGTCAACCAGATCGTGCCGTTCACCCTGCGCCCTGACGAGAGCAAGCCCCACGGCATCGACATTCAGCGCGAGAAAACCAACTTCCTCGAAACCGTGGCCGCAGCCCTCAACCTCAAGGCCCTGCGCGTGGTCGAGACCGGCGGCAACAGCTTCGCCGCCGAACGCGAGCAATGGGATGACGGCAACAACGTGGTGGCCGTGGAGCCGGGCGTGGTGATTGGCTACGACCGCAACACCTACACCAACACCTTGCTGCGCAAGGCCGGTGTGGAAGTGATCACCATCAGCGCCGGTGAACTCGGCCGTGGCCGTGGCGGCGGCCACTGCATGACCTGCCCGATCATCCGCGACCCTATCGACTATTAAGGAGATTCCATCATGGCTTTCAATATGCGCAACCGCAGCCTGCTGTCGCTGATGCACCACACCACCCGCGAGCTGCATTACCTGCTGGACCTGTCCCGCGACCTCAAGCGTGCCAAATACACCGGCACCGAGCGCCCGCACTTGCAGGGCAAGAACATCGCGCTGATCTTCGAAAAAACCTCGACCCGCACTCGCTGTGCCTTCGAAGTCGCGGCCCATGACCAAGGCGCCCACGTCACCTATATCGACCCGGTGTCGTCGCAGATCGGCCACAAAGAAAGCATGAAAGACACCGCCCGCGTATTGGGCCGGATGTTCGATGCCATTGAATACCGTGGCTTTGAACAGGAAATCGTCGAAGAGCTGGCCAAGTTTGCGGGCGTGCCGGTGTTCAACGGCCTCACCGCCGAATTCCACCCGACCCAGATGATCGCCGACACCCTGACCATGCGCGAACACAGCGACAAGCCGCTGCATGACATCAGCTACGCGTACCTGGGGGACGCGCGCTACAACATGGGCAACTCGCTGCTGATGATCGGCGCCAAGCTCGGCATGGACGTGCGCATCGGCGCGCCGAAAGCGCTGTGGCCCCATGAAGATTTCATCAAAGAGTGCCAGGCCTTTGCCGAGGAAAGCGGCGCACGCATCACCATCACCGAAGACCCTGCAGAGGCCGTGAAGGGCGTGGACTTCATCCACACCGATATCTGGGTGTCCATGGGCGAACCGGTGGAAGCGTGGGACGAGCGCATCGAGCAACTGCTGCCGTACCAGGTCAACGCCAAGATGATGAAAGCCTCGGGCAACCCTCGGGTGAAATTCATGCATTGCCTGCCGGCGTTCCACAACAGTGAAACCAAGGTCGGCAAGGACATCGCAGCGCGCTATCCGCACCTGGCCAATGGCGTGGAAGTGACCGAAGAGGTGTTTGAGTCGCCGGCCAATATCGCCTTCGAGCAGGCGGAAAACCGCATGCATACCATCAAGGCGATTCTGGTGTCGGCGTTGGCAGACATCTAACCCCACTCTGATCGTTCCCACGCTCCGCGTGGGAATGCAGCCAGTGGCGCTCTGCGCCACAAGAGCGGACGCAGAGCGTCCGGTGAGGCATTCCCACGCAGAGCGTGGGAACGATCATTCTAGAAGGACATTCTGTATGCGCATCGTCGTAGCCCTGGGCGGCAACGCCCTCCTGCGTCGTGGTGAACCCATGACCGCAGACAATCAACGGGCCAATATCCGTATCGCCACCGAACAGATCGCCAAGATCCACCCCGGCAACGAGCTGGTGATCGCCCACGGCAATGGCCCGCAAGTGGGCCTGCTGTCATTGCAGGCAGCGGCCTACACCAGCGTCTCGCCTTACCCGCTGGACGTGCTGGGCGCCGAGACCGAAGGCATGATCGGCTACATCATCGAACAGGAACTGGGCAACCTGCTGGACTTTGAAGTGCCGTTCGCCACCCTGCTCACCCAAGTGGAAGTGGACGCCAAGGACCCGGCCTTCCAGAACCCCACCAAGCCCATCGGCCCGGTGTACGCCAAAGCCGAAGCCGAGAAACTCGCCACCGAGAAAGGCTGGGCCATCGCGCCCGACGGCGACAAATACCGCCGCGTGGTCGCCAGCCCGCGCCCCAAACGCATCTTTGAAATCCGCCCGATCAAATGGCTGCTGGAGAAAAAAGCCATCGTGATCTGCGCCGGTGGCGGCGGCATCCCAACGATGTATGGCGAAGACGGCAAGCTCAAGGGCATCGAGGCGGTGATCGACAAAGACCTGTGCTCCTCCTTGCTGGCCACGCAACTGGAGGCCGATTTGCTGGTCATCGCCACCGACGTCAACGCCGCCTTTATCGACTTCGGCAAGCCAACCCAGAAGGCCATCAGCCAGGCCCACCCCGACGATATGGAAAAACTCGGCTTCGCCGCCGGCTCCATGGGCCCCAAGGTCCAAGCCGCCTGCGAGTTCGCCCGCCAGACTGGCAAAACCGCGGTGATCGGTTCACTCTCGGACATCGAAGCCATCGTCCAGGGCAGCGCCGGCACGCGCATCAGCACGGCCAAACCTGGCATCACCTACCTGTGAAGTTGAGGAGAAACGCCTATGGCTATCTTTGAACCCGGCCACCTGCATATCGAGCGACACGCGCTGAACAAGGACGATGTCAGCTACGACCTGTGCCTGGACTACGAAGTCTTCACGCATGAGCGCGAAGGCAAAGGCATGCAGTTCACCCTGCATGGCAGCATCCAGGGCAAGGCCATGAAAGAGACCTTTTTCCTGCCCAAGGACCAGGCCTACAACTTCGCCAGCAATGTGACTAAGATTGTTGAAAAGTACGGCATTCCCAAGACCCATAGCAGCGTTGGTTCACAACACAAGCATTACGATCTGATGTTTGAGGATGTGCGCCAGCAGTTGGGTATGAAATCCGGCGACCCGGTCAAACCCGAACATCTGGAATAACCTGCCCCCAATCGAATGTGGGAGCTGGCTTGCCTGCGATAGCGACCTGTCAGACGATATTCTCGGTAACTGACCCACCGCCATCGCAGGCAAGCCAGCTCCCACATTTTGATCTCCACCGGCTCCAAGGCATACTGGCCACCCTCGGCACTCCAGAATCAAGATCCGCCCCATGCGTATCCACGTCAGCTTCATCGACCGCGTCGGCATCACCCAGGAAGTCCTGGCCTTGCTCGGTGGGCGCAATCTCAATCTGGATGCGGTGGAGATGGTGCCGCCCAACGTCTATATCGACGCGCCAACCCTCAGCGCCGACGTGCTCGAAGAGCTGCGCGACGCGTTGTTCAGCGTGCACGGCGTGCAAGCGGTAAAGGTCGTCGACATTCTTCCGGGCCAGCGCCGCCACTTGCAACTCGACGCCCTGCTGGCGGCCATGACCGACCCGGTACTGGCCCTGGACAGCGCCGGCAAGATCCTGCTGGCCAACCCGGCATTGATCGCCTTGTACGGCCGTGAACCAGCCGGCGAAAGCATCACCGAGCTGTTCGATGACGCGGCCTTGCTGGAGACCCTGCTGGAGCAGGGCTTTCGATTGCCGCTGCGCGAGATCAGCGTGAACGGCCAGACCTTGCTACTGGGCGCCACGCCGATCACCGACGCCGGCGCCCTGCTCACCCTTTACCAACCCAACCGCATCGGCGAACAACTGTCTGCGCTGCACCATGACCATGCCGAAGGGTTTGATGCGCTGCTGGGCGAGTCGCCAGCGATCCGCACGCTCAAGGCACGGGCGCAACGGGTGGCGGCGCTGGATGCACCGCTGCTGATCCAGGGCGAAACCGGCACCGGCAAAGAGCTGGTGGCCCGCGCCTGCCACGCCATCAGCACGCGTCACAGTGCGCCGTTCCTGGCACTGAACTGCGCGGCACTGCCGGAAAACCTCGCCGAAAGCGAATTGTTCGGCTATGCGCCTGGCGCCTTTACCGGCGCGCAACGCGGTGGCAAACCGGGGCTGATGGAGCTGGCCAACCAGGGCACGGTGTTCCTCGATGAGATCGGTGAAATGTCGCCGTACCTGCAAGCCAAACTGCTGCGCTTTCTCAATGACGGCAGCTTTCGCCGCGTGGGCGGCGACCGCGAGGTGAAGGTCAATGTGCGCATCCTCAGCGCCACCCACCGCGACCTGGAAAAGATGGTCAGCGAAGGCACCTTTCGCGAAGACCTGTTCTACCGCCTCAACGTGCTCAACGTCGCCGTGCCGCCCTTGCGTGAACGCGGCCAGGACATCCTGCTGCTGGCGCGCTACTTCATGCAGCAAGCCTGCGCGCAGATCCAGCGCCCGGTCTGCCGCCTGGCGCCGGGTACCTATCCTGCCCTGCTCGGAAACCACTGGCCGGGCAACGTGCGGCAGTTGCAAAACGTGATCTTCCGCGCTGCCGCCATCTGCGAAAGCAGCCTGGTGGACATCGGCGACCTGGACATCGCCGGCACCTCCGTGGCGCGCCAGAGCGATGGTGAAGTCGACAGCCTGGAACAGGCCGTGGAAGATTTCGAGCGCAGCCTGCTGGAAAGCCTCTACAGTCGCTACCCCTCGACCCGCCAACTGGCCAGCCGCTTGCAAACCTCCCACACGGCTATCGCCCACCGCCTGCGCAAGTACGGCATTCCCAACAAGCCCTGACGGAATAAACGCGGTTCAACTGTGGGAGCTGGCTTGCCTGCGATAGCGGTGGGTCATCCAGCTCCTTAGTGACGGGTAGACCGCCATCGCAGGCAAGCCAGCTCCCACAAAGGCGCAATCCAGATTTGGTCTGGGAACGACATTCAGTGTACTGAAAGCGCTACAGCGTAACGATATCGCTACAACCCTGTTTTTTGCGCGCCATGCAAGGCTTTGATCCACATAGGCTTTTTTTCACCCACCGGACTGTAGCGAAATCGCTACAGCGTCCTCAGCCAACCTTTTCGCCGAATTTATTAACCCATTGATCTATAACGATTTAATAACGTTGGCCGCGATATTGCTAAGCAACTCCTCATTATTCCAATCCCGTCCACCAGACGATTCTGGCCCTGAGGAGTTTCCATGAGCGAGTTGCGTTTCACTGAAGATCACGAATGGCTGCGCGCCGAAGCCGATGGCAGCGTCACCGTGGGTATCACCGCGTTTGCGCAGAACGCGCTGGGTGATGTGGTTTTCGTGCAACTGCCGGAGTTGCAGGCTTACGAAAAGGGCGCCGAAGCCTCCACCGTTGAGTCGGTAAAAGCCGCCAGCGGTGTGTACATGCCGTTGGACGGTGAAGTCCTGGAAGTCAACGACAAGCTCGATGCCAGCCCGGAACTGGTCAACGAAGACCCGATGGGCGAAGGCTGGTTCTTCCGCTTTAAACCCGCCGATGCCGATGCAGTGGCTAAGCTGTTGGATCAGGATGCGTACGACCGCCTGATCAAAGCCAACGCTGAAGCCTGAGGAGCGCGCCATGACCGTTAATCTGACCACCGCCAACGAATTCATCGCCCGCCACATCGGCCCGCGCCAGGAAGATGAGCAGCAGATGCTCGCCAGCCTGGGGTTTGATTCCCTCGAAGCGCTAAGCGCCAGCGTGATCCCGGAAAGCATCAAGGGCACCAGCGTACTCGGCCTGGAAGACGGCCTGAGCGAAGCCCAGGCCCTGGCCAAGATCAAGGCCATCGCCAGCCAGAACCAACTGTTCAAGACCTACATCGGCCAGGGCTATTACAACTGCCACACGCCGTCGCCGATCCTGCGCAACCTGCTGGAAAACCCGGCCTGGTACACCGCCTACACGCCGTATCAACCCGAGATTTCCCAAGGCCGCCTGGAAGCCCTGCTGAACTTCCAGACCCTGATCAGCGACCTCACCGGCCTGCCGATTGCCAACGCCTCCCTGCTTGACGAAGCCACCGCCGCTGCTGAAGCCATGACCTTCTGCAAGCGCCTGAGCAAGAACAAAGGCAGCCACGCGTTCTTCGCGTCGGTGCACAGCCACCCGCAAACCCTCGACGTATTGCGCACCCGTGCTGAACCTTTGGGCATCGATGTGGTGGTCGGCGATGAGCGTGAACTGACCGACGTCAGCCCGTTCTTCGGCGCGCTGCTGCAATACCCGGCCAGCAACGGCGACGTGTTCGACTATCGCGAACTGACCGAACGCTTCCACGCCGCCAACGCACTGGTCGCCGTGGCCGCCGACCTGATGGCCCTGACCCTGCTGACGCCGCCGGGCGAATTCGGCGCCGACGTGGCCATTGGCAGCGCACAACGCTTTGGCGTGCCACTGGGCTTCGGTGGCCCACACGCCGCGTACTTCTCCACCAAGGATGCGTTCAAGCGCGACATGCCAGGCCGTCTGGTCGGTGTGTCGGTAGACCGCTTCGGCAAGCCGGCCCTGCGCCTGGCCATGCAGACCCGCGAGCAACATATCCGCCGCGAGAAAGCCACCAGCAACATCTGCACCGCCCAAGTGCTGCTGGCCAACATCGCCAGCATGTACGCCGTGTACCACGGCCCCAAAGGCCTGACCCAGATCGCCCAGCGCATTCACCAGCTGACCGCGATCCTGGCCAAGGGCTTGACGGCCCTGGGCCAGAACGTCGAGCAGGCACACTTCTTCGACACCCTGACAATCCACACCGGCGCTCACACTGCCGCCCTGCACGACAAGGCCCGCGCCCAGCGCATCAACCTGCGTGTAGTAGACGGCGAGCGCGTTGGCTTGTCGGTCGACGAAACCACCACCCAGGCCGATATTGAGGCCTTGTGGGCGATCTTCGCCGACGGCAAAACCCTGCCAGCCTTTGCCGCCACCGACAGCACCCTGCCGAGCGCATTGCTGCGCCAATCGCCGATCCTCAGCCACCCGGTCTTCAATCGCTACCACTCGGAAACCGAGCTGATGCGCTACCTGCGCAAGCTGGCCGACAAAGACCTGGCCCTGGACCGCACCATGATCCCGCTGGGCTCGTGCACCATGAAGCTCAACGCCGCCAGCGAAATGATCCCGGTGACCTGGGCCGAATTCGGTGCCCTGCACCCATTCGCCCCCGCTGCGCAAAGCGCCGGCTACCAGCAACTGACCAGCGAACTGGAAGCCATGCTCTGCGCGGCCACCGGTTATGACGCGATCTCCCTGCAGCCGAACGCCGGCTCCCAAGGTGAGTACGCGGGCCTGTTGGCCATCCGCGCCTATCACCAGAGCCGTGGCGAAGCACGTCGCGACATCTGTCTGATCCCGTCATCAGCCCACGGCACCAACCCTGCGACCGCCAACATGGCCGGCATGCGCGTAGTGGTGACCGCTTGCGATGCACGCGGCAACGTCGATATCGAAGACCTGCGCGCCAAGGCCATCGAGCACCGCGAACACCTTGCCGCGCTGATGATCACCTACCCGTCCACCCACGGTGTGTTTGAGGAAGGTATCCGCGAAATCTGCGGGATCATTCATGACAACGGCGGCCAGGTGTACATCGACGGCGCCAACATGAACGCGATGGTCGGCCTGTGCGCACCGGGCAAGTTCGGCGGCGACGTGTCCCACCTGAACCTGCACAAGACCTTCTGCATTCCCCACGGCGGTGGCGGCCCAGGCGTTGGCCCGATTGGCGTCAAGTCGCACCTCACGCCATTCCTGCCCGGCCACGCGGCCATGGAGCGCAAAGAGGGCGCGGTGTGCGCAGCGCCGTTCGGCAGCGCGAGCATTTTGCCGATCACCTGGATGTACATCAGCATGATGGGCGGCGCCGGCCTCAAGCGTGCGTCGCAGTTGGCGATCCTGAATGCCAACTACATTTCCCGTCGCCTGGAAGAGCACTACCCGGTGCTGTACACCGGCAGCAATGGCCTGGTAGCCCACGAATGCATCCTGGATTTGCGCCCGTTGAAAGACAGCAGCGGCATCAGCGTGGACGACGTGGCCAAGCGCCTGATCGATTTTGGTTTCCACGCGCCGACCATGTCGTTCCCGGTGGCCGGCACCTTGATGATCGAGCCGACCGAAAGTGAATCCAAGGAAGAACTGGACCGCTTCTGCGACGCCATGATCGCCATCCGCGAAGAAATCCGCGCGGTAGAAAACGGCACCCTCGACAAAGACGACAACCCCCTCAAGAACGCGCCGCACACCGCCGCTGAACTGGTGGGCGAATGGAGCCATCCTTACAGCCGTGAACAAGCGGTGTACCCGGTGGCGTCGTTGATCGAAGGCAAGTACTGGCCGCCGGTTGGCCGGGTCGACAACGTGTTTGGCGATCGCAACCTGGTGTGTGCGTGCCCTTCTATCGAGAGCTACGCCTGATCTGACGGGAGATACGCGGCCAGTGTGGGAGCTGGCTTGCCTGCGATAGCGGTGTATCAGCCGACAGTGATGTTGTCTGACCCACCGCTATCGCGGGCAAGCCCGGCTCCCACATTGGCCGAGTCCACCTCAGAAAATAATAAGAAACCGGAGAACAACCATGTCCCTTAGCGTGTTCGACCTGTTCAAGATTGGCATCGGCCCCTCCAGTTCCCACACCGTCGGCCCGATGCGTGCCGCCGCTCGATTCGTCGAGGGGCTCAAGCGTGACAACCTGTTGGAGGCTACCACCGGCATCAAGGTGGAACTCTACGGGTCGCTGGGCGCCACCGGCAAAGGCCACGGCAGCGACAAGGCCGTGTTGCTGGGGCTGGAAGGCGAACACCCGGACACCGTGAACACCGAAACCGTGGCTGCACGCCTGGCGCAGATGCGCAGTGACGGGCGCCTCAACCTGCTCGGCGAACACAGCATTGCGTTCAACGAGAAAGAACACCTGGCGATGATTCGCAAGCCCCTTGCCTACCATCCCAATGGCATGATTTTTCGTGCCTTTGACGCCGCCGGCATTCAGACCCGTAGCCGCGAGTACTACTCGGTCGGTGGCGGTTTCGTGGTGGATGAAGACGCGGCGGGCGCCGACCGTATCGTCGAAGACGCCACACCCCTGACCTTCCCGTTCAAACACGCCAAGGACTTGCTCGGCCATTGCACCACCTATGGCCTGTCTATCAGCCAGGTGATGCTGACCAATGAAAGCGCCTGGCGCCCGGAAGCGGAAACTCGCAGCGGGTTGTTGAAGATCTGGCAGGTGATGCAGGACTGCGTCGATGCCGGCTGCCGCAACGAAGGCATCTTGCCCGGAGGCTTGAAGGTCAAGCGCCGGGCAGCGGCCTTGCACCGGCAGTTGTGCAAGAACCCCGAGTCGGCGCTGCGCGACCCGCTCTCAGTGCTGGACTGGGTCAACCTGTATGCGCTGGCGGTCAACGAAGAAAACGCCAATGGCGGGCGCGTGGTCACCGCGCCCACCAACGGTGCGGCCGGGATCATTCCCGCCGTGCTGCATTACTACATGCGTTTTATCCCCGGCGCGAACGAAGACGGCGTGGTGCGCTTTTTGCTCACCGCCGCCGCCATCGGCATTTTGTACAAGGAAAACGCTTCGATCTCAGGCGCCGAAGTCGGGTGCCAGGGCGAAGTCGGCGTGGCCTGTTCCATGGCCGCAGGCGCACTCTGCGAAGTGTTGGGCGGCAGCGTGTCCCAAGTGGAAAACGCCGCCGAGATCGGCATGGAACACAACCTCGGCCTGACCTGCGACCCGATTGGCGGGCTGGTGCAGGTGCCGTGCATCGAGCGCAATGCCATGGGCTCGGTGAAGGCGATCAATGCGGTGCGCATGGCCCTGCGTGGCGACGGGCAACACTTTGTGTCCCTCGACAAGGTCATCCGCACCATGCGCCAGACCGGCGCCGACATGAAAAGCAAATACAAGGAAACCGCCCGTGGCGGTTTGGCGGTCAACATTATCGAGTGCTGACGCCCACAAGCGCGTCGGCACGTTTTTCAGGAGCTGAATATGTCCACCGAAACCCTGTTGAAAACTCCTCTGCACGCCCTGCACCTGGAACTGGGCGCACGCATGGTGCCCTTCGCCGGCTACGACATGCCGGTGCAGTACCCCTTGGGCGTGATGAAAGAACACCTGCACACCCGTGAACAGGCCGGGTTGTTCGACGTTTCACACATGGGCCAGATCCGCCTCACCGGCGCGAATGCGGCCAAGGCCCTGGAAACCCTGGTGCCCGTCGATATCATCGACCTGCCGGTGGGCATGCAGCGCTATGCGATGTTCACCAACGAGCAAGGCGGCATCCTCGACGACCTGATGGTCGCCAACCTGGGCAACGACGAGTTGTTCCTGGTGGTCAACGCCGCCTGCAAGGACCAGGACCTGGCGCACCTGCGCACACATATCGGCGACCAATGCACCATCGAACCGCTGTTCGAAGAACGCGCCCTGCTGGCCCTGCAAGGCCCGGCGGCAGTGAAAGTATTGGCGCGCCTGGCCCCTGAAGTCACCCAGATGACCTTCATGCAATTTGCCACCCTGCGTTTGCTGGGCGTGGACTGCTACGTCAGCCGCTCCGGCTACACCGGCGAAGACGGCTTTGAAATCTCCGTGCCGGCGGCCAATGCCGAGAGCCTGGCCCGCAGCCTGCTGGCCGAAACCGAAGTGCAGGCCATCGGCCTGGGCGCCCGCGATTCGCTGCGCCTGGAAGCCGGCCTATGCCTGTACGGCCACGACATGAACACCGACACCACGCCAATTGAAGCCAGCCTGCTGTGGGCGATCTCCAAGGCCCGGCGTGCCGATGGCGCGCGGGCTGGCGGCTTCCCCGGCGCCGACCGCATCTTCACCCAGCAGCAAACCGGTGTGGCCCGCAAACGAATAGGCCTGCTGCCGCAGGAGCGTACCCCGGTGCGTGAAGGCGCAGAAATCGTCGATGCCCAGGGCACCGTGATCGGCAGCGTCTGCAGCGGCGGCTTCGGCCCCACCTTGGGCGGCCCGCTGGCGATGGGTTACCTGGACAGCGCATTTGTCGCATTGGATACCGAAGTTTGCGCAATGGTACGTGGGAAAAAGGTGCCACTACGTGTAAGTAAAATGCCATTCGTCCCGCAACGTTACTACCGCGGTTGATTGACTGTTTCTATAAGTAACGCGGTTGCGTTGACGCGCACTAAACTGTAACGCAACCGCCATAAAACAGTGCATTGACGATAGGCATTTTTATAGCTAACGCCCTATAACAAGTGAATAACTCTATCGAATAAGTCGGTATCAGAACATTCAACAAAGTGTCATGAGACCCAGCAAAATCAGGGTCTGCCGCAGGGCTTGTTTTTTTCATCTTAGTTGGCGTAGAGTTTGCCCACTGTGTTTGCATGGGTCGCTTGGAACCTGGACCTGGGCAGTAGCTGAAGTAGTTGCTACAACCCGTTCGACGTCTCTTAACTTTCCTGCAACCCAGCCCAGTACTCTTTCGTGTGAAAGGGGCTGTCATTAATTTTTAGCGTCAAAGGAAAGAAGAAAATGTCGGATAGCAAACGTCAGAGCGGTACCGTCAAGTGGTTCAACGACGAGAAAGGGTTTGGTTTTATCACTCCTGAAAGCGGCCCGGATCTGTTCGTGCATTTCCGCGCTATTCAGGGCAACGGCTTCAAAAGCCTGAAGGAAGGCCAGAAGGTCACCTTCGTTTCAGTTCAAGGCCAGAAAGGCCTGCAGGCTGACGAAGTCCAAGCAGAAGGCTGATCCTTGCTGCGACAAAAAGCCCCTGATATGACATCAGGGGCTTTTTTATGGGCGCCATTGCGTAAACTGCGTGCTTTCTCCAGAGAGCCCTGCCATGTCCAAACCCCTGTTGAGCCCCCAGGGCGAATTCCCCGCCGTTGGCCTGGGCCGTCGCCTGGCAGCGATGTTCTACGACTTCCTGTTGTGCACCGCCTTGCTGATCGTCACCGCGTTTATCTACAAGCTGGTGTGGATCGCCTTCGTGGGCGAAGCGAAGATGCGCACACTCACCGAGTCCGGCGCGCTGGACGGTGACCCGTTGCTGTCGACGATCCTGTTGTTTGTGCTGTTCGGGTTCTTCGCCAAGTTCTGGACCCATTCGGGGCAAACCCTGGGCATGCAGGTGTGGGGCGTGCGCGTGCAGAACGCTGACGGCTCGCGGATCAGCCTGTGGCAGGCATTGTTGCGTTTTGTGGTGTCGATTGCGTCATGGCTGTGTGTGGGACTGGGGTTTATCTGGTCGTTGTTCGATAAACACAAACGCAGCTGGCATGACATCTATTCGGATACGCAACTGGTGCGGATCCCGAAGCCAAAGAAATAACTCAGATGTGGGAGCTGGCTTGCCTGCGATAGCGGTCTTGCAGTCAAAACACCTGTGACTGTTACACCGCTATCGCAGGCAAGCCAGCTCCCACATTTTGATTTTTGCTCAGCCTGAGGATCAGGCGTTGCCGGCCAGTTTCAACCGTGCAGCCTGGGTAAAGTCCAACATACGCTTGAGCGGCCGTACCGCCTGCGGAATCACCGCCGGTTCCACGAAGATCTCATTACTGCCCTCACGCAAACACTGCAGCGTACGCTCCAGCGTATTCATTGCCATCCAGGGGCAGTGCGCGCAACTGCGGCAGGCTGCGCCGTTACCGGCAGTGGGCGCTTCGACGAAGACTTTGTCCGGGCACAACTGCTGCATCTTGTAGAAGATGCCGCGATCAGTCGCCACGATAAAGGTCTTGTTCGGCAAGCGTTGCGCCGCAGCGATCAGTTGGCTGGTGGAACCCACCGCGTCCGCCAGTTCGATCACCGAAGTCGGTGACTCCGGGTGCACCAGGATCGCCGCATCCGGGTACAGCGCCTTCATGTCTTCAAGCTGCTTGGACTTGAACTCTTCGTGGACGATGCAGGCACCGTCCCACAGCAGCATGTCGGCACCGGTCTGACGCTGGATGTAGGTACCCAGGTGTTTGTCCGGGCCCCAGATAATGGTCTCGCCGTTGTCCATCAGGCTCTCGACGATTTCCAGCGCGCAGCTGGAAGTCACCACCCAATCCGCCCGGGCTTTGACCGCCGCCGAGGTGTTGGCATACACCACCACCGTGCGCTCGGGGTGTTGATCGCAGAACGCAGAAAACTCATCCACCGGGCAACCCAGGTCCAGGGAGCAGGTGGCTTCCAGGGTCGGCATCAGGATGCGTTTTTCCGGCGTGAGGATCTTGGCGGTCTCGCCCATGAAGCGCACGCCAGCCACCAGTACGGTCTTGGCTGGGTGGGCGGCGCCGAAGCGCGCCATCTCCAGGGAGTCGGAAACACAGCCACCGGTTTCTTCGGCCAGGGCCTGAATCACCGGGTCGCAATAAAAGTGGGCAACCAGCACTGCGTCCTGAGCCTTGAGCTCGGCGGCAATGGCGGTTCGCAGGCTCGCCTCTTCGGCAGCGCTGAGCACCTTGGGCTGCTTGGCGTCGAGGTGGGCTTGAACCAGTAGGCGTTCGGAAATGTGCGTCATGTTCGCAAGACCTGCAGGCGCAGTAGCGCGAAAGTCGAGTGTACCACCGGCTCCGGAGCCCTTCGGGCGCCGCCGGACGAAGTGTTTTTGTTCATCAAGCACGGGTAAAGCTAAAGCTGCGCAAGGCTACAGAATATCCAATGGATTCAAAAGCCTAATCTGGTGATCAGGCAAAGTGCTTAATCCCTGGCCGTGACACGCCGATTAGGCGGCGTCCGCACAACAATCAAAACCGCCCCTTCCCCTCCCCCGCCTCTTAAAAATCAGGAATATCAGGTCCCCTTACCCCGGCGCGCACTAAATTTGTGCATTTATGCACTGAATTACGCGATTTTTCTTACGTCTTGTGTAATAAATCCTACAGAGATGTAACAAACCGTCGACCACTCACTCAAGTAGGGCAATTACCGCTGAGTTCAACGCTGGCTCAGACGGTATGGATCGTGTGTATTTCTACGTTAAGGATGTCGAGTGCCAAACCTGCTCTCAACCGGACACTTGTGTTGTACCCGGAACCTGGGCATCGCCCTGCTCTGCTTGTGGGCGCTGCCCGTGGCTGGCGCCGAGGCGCCGCAGCCAGGCCAGGAAGCCCTGCGCTTGCAGCAGCAACAGCAACGCGACCTGCAGCAATTACAACTGGAGCAGCGCCAACGCCAGATGCAACGTGGCAGCTTCGGTACACCAGCGGTCACACCGGCCTTGCCAACAGACATCGCCAAGGATGAACACTGCTGGCCCTTGAGCGGTACGCGCCTGGCCGGGGTCACGCTGTTCAGCCGTGCCCAGTTGAATAAACATATCGAGCCCTACGTGGCGCCTTGCATGGGCGTCCCGCAGATCAACCGCCTGCTGGCCGAGATCACCCGGCTGTATGTCGAGGCCGGTTATATCGCCAGCCGCCCCTACCTGATCAGTGCGCCCGCCGCCGGGAAACCGCTGGATATTCACGTCGAAGAAGGTTACCTGGAAGCCATCGAACTGGCCGACCAGAGCCTGCCGGTTTCATTAGGCGGGGCATTCCCCGGAATGCTCGGCAAACCACTGAACCTGCGAGACCTGGAACAGGGCCTGGACCAGCTCAACCGCCTGCGCTCGGTGGACCTCACCGCCGACATCGCCCCAGGCAGCACAGCGGGCGCGTCGCGCATCATCCTGCGCTCACGCAGCAGTGCCTCGCGCTGGGCCTTGGGCCTGGGCGTGGATAACCTCGGCAGCGCCAGCACCGGGCGTGATCGCAATGCCATCAACTTGAGCCTGGACAGCCCCCTGCAAATCAACGACTCGCTCAACCTGAGCTTCAGCGACACGCTCAACCATGGGCCGCGCTACAGCCGCAGCCACAGCCTGTTCTATTCCATCCCCTACGGCTACTGGACCTACAGCCTGTTCGCCAGCCATGCCGAATACCGCTCGCCGTTCAAGCTCAGCCACACCACGTTTTACAACAGTGGCCGCACCGATCAGGTCAGCCTGCGCAGCGACCGTGTGCTGTGGCGCGACCAGGGCCACCAACTGAGCGCCAACCTACAACTGGCCTACAAAGACGTCGACAGCTACCTGCAGAAGGTACACCTGGACATCCAGAGCCCCACCCTGACCGTGGCCGAAGCGGGCCTGAACCTGTTCTGGCTCAACAGCGCGGTGTGGAACCTGGACGTCAACTACGCCCAGGGCCTGACCTGGTTCGGCGCCGATCGGGATGCCGACCAGGTGCAGAAAAACCGGCCAAAGGCGCAGTTCCACAAGTACCGCGCCAACCTCACCCAATGGCGCAACGGCCAATGGTCAGCGCAGCCATGGCAGTGGCAAAGCCAGTTGTCGGTGCAGTACAGCCCGGATGCATTGCCCGCCATCGAACAACTGCTGATTACCGATGACTCGGCCGTGCGCGGCTATCGCGAAAACAGCAGCTCCGGTGCTATTGGCGCGGTATGGCGCAACACCTTGCGCCTGCCACTCAACACTGACTTGCCGGTGAAACTCACCCCGCGCCTGGGCCTGGACAACGGCTGGGTCAAACACGAACACGGTGCCCAGAGCCAACGCCTGAGCGGCGCCAGCGCGGGGCTCAACCTGAGCTGGAAGAACGTGCAGCTCGACGTCGATTACCAACGCAACCTCAACACCCCCACAGGTTTTCGCCAGGAGCCGGAGGTCTGGCTGACGCGCCTTAGCGTGCAGATATGAGCCCACACCCGTTTTTAGCCTGAGTCACCGCCGTACCTGACCACCCCAGCAGCGTTGCAACGCACAACGCGCGTCGTGGATCAGCCAACACAGAGCGAGATTATTTATGCCGACTACTCCACACAGCTTCCACCTTTCACCCCAGGGCAAACTGCGCTGGGCCATTGCCAGCCTGTTCCTGCTGCCGCAGCTCGCGCTCGCCGCAGGCTTGACCGTCGTCGAAGGGCCTGGCGGCACGCCGCAACTGCAAAACCAGGGCGGTGTACCCATCGTCAACATCGTCGCGCCGAATGCGGGCGGCCTGTCCCATAACCAGTTTCTGGATTACAACGTCGACCGCCAGGGTCTGGTGTTGAACAACGCCTTGCAGGCCGGCCAGTCCCAACTCGCCGGGCAACTGGCCGCCAACCCGCAGTTCCAGGGCCAGGCGGCGAGCGTGATCCTCAACGAAGTGATCAGCCGCAACGCCTCGACCCTCAACGGTGCTCAGGAGATTTTCGGCCAGGCGGCCGATTACGTGCTGGCCAACCCTAACGGCATTTCGGTGAATGGCGGCAGCTTCATCAATACGCCCAACGCCAACCTGGTGGTGGGTCGCCCCGAACTCAACGACGGCAAGCTGCAAGCCTTGAGCACCCGCGATGCCAACGGCCAACTGACAGTGCAAGGCCAGGGCCTGCAAAACCGTGAAGGCTCCATCAACCTGATCGCGCCGCGCATCGACAGTGACGGGCGCCTCAGTGCCCGCGATCAATTGAACCTCACCGTTGGCCGTAACCAGGTCGACTTCGCCAGCGGGCAAGTGCGCCAGGTGGACCCGGCCAGCAAGACCCAGGACCAACGCATCGACGCGCGCCTGTTCGGCGCAATGCAGGCCGGGCGCATCAACATCATCAGCACCGCCGAAGGCGCCGGTGTGCGTGTAGGCGGCGTGCAGGTGCAAGGCACTGACGGGGTGAAGATCAGTTCGGCCGGCGACCTCGACATCAGCGGCCAGGTGCGTGCCGACAGCCTCGACGCCACTCGCGCTGGCGTGCACAGCCGCCAGGGCGATATCGACTTGCACAGTGCCAAGGACCTGAGCCTGGCCGCCACCGACGTCAGCGGGCGCAACGTCAAACTTGACGCCAGCCGCAACCTGACCCTCAGCAGCCTGGAAAGCCGCAAGCTCCAGGAAAAGCGTGAGCAGTGGAACAACAGCAACTTCCTGTTCACCTACGAAACCTACGACCGCACCACCACCGACAAAGACTCGCGCCAGCACGGTAACAAGGTCGTGGCGCAACAGGATGCGGCGCTGTCTTCCGGCGCCAACACCGAGATCAAAGCCAGCCATGTGGAAGCGGGCAAAACTCTGCGCGTCAACAGCGGCGCAGACCTTCAGGTGAACGCCGCCACCGAAACCCATGAAACCCGCGACCAGGGCAACCATCGCAAGCACCTGTGGAAAGCCAACTGGGATAAATCCAGCAGCGAACAACGCAGCATCACCAGCAGCCTCAAGGCCGGAAAAACACTGGAGCTGACCAGCCAACAGAAGCTGCAATTGCAAGGCGCCGAGCTGAAAACCCCCGGCGATATTCAACTGGCCGCCCGGCACGTGGAAATCACCAGCGCCAGCCGCACCCAGAGCAGCCGCGACAACGCCTACTCCGGCGACCTCACCGGTGGCAGCTTCTTCGGCAAGAACGGCGACGGCAACCAAGGCAAGACGTCGAACACCGCTAGCAAGGTCAACGCCGACGGCAAGCTGATCGTCAAGGCCGACGACGTGCGCATCAGCGGCAGCCAGGCCCGTGGTGGCAAGCAGGCCAGTGTCATCAGCGACAAAGGTTCGCTGGTGATCGACGGCGTGCAGGACACCTCCCACGACAACCGCTACAGCAACGACAGCAAGTTCTTCGGCATCTCCAAGGATGAAAGCCGCAAGAACCTCAAGGACAGCACCGTGGTTGCCAGCGACCTGCGCTCGGACAGCAACCTCAAGCTGCAAAGCGCCCAGGACATCCGCGTCAGCGGCTCCCAGGTGTCGGCTGGCGGTGAACTGCAGGCGGATGCCAAAGGCGATATCAAGGTCGTTGCCGCCGAGAACACCACTCACGACACCACCGGCACCCATACGCGCGGCTTCGATGGCTACGCCAAGGAAACCGAGGGTGTCAGCCGCCAGTACCGTGCGGGGTTGAGCTATGAAGACCAGCAGCAAACCCGCAAGACCGACACCACCGAACAGCAAGGTTCCAGCCTCAAGGGCGGCAGTGTCGTGGTGAAGGCCGGTGGCGATGTGAGCATCCAGGGTTCGGACCTCAAGGCAACCGCAGGCGATGCCACCGTCAGCGGCAAGAACGTCGAGCTGTTGGCTGCCCACGACAAGCACACCGAAGCCGTCGACAAAACCACCACCGGCGGCAGTTTCTACTACACCGGCGGCATTGATCGGGCAGGCAGTGGCGCGCAGTTCAGCCACCAAAGCAGCCAAGACACCGCTGAAAAAACCACCGCACAAACCAGCGCCGTGGCCGCGACCGGCAAGCTGACCATCAACGCTGGCAACACCTTCACCAGCGAGGGTGCACAGGCCAAGGCCGGCGCCGAGCTGCAGGTCAACGCTGACCAGATTAACAACCAGGCCGCCCATTCCACCGAGACCAGCACCCACAAGGAAAACGGCTGGACCGCCGACGTCGGCGCCAATGTGGAATACAAAGGCATTACCCGCCCGATTGAAAAAGCCGTCGAGGGTGTGGCCCAGGCCAAATTCCATCAGCCCGGTTTGCTGGACGCATTCGAGCAACCCAATGTCGGCCTGGATGTGGAAGTCGGCCACACGAACAAAACCGGCACAACGCAGGACAGCACCGCCGCGGTCAGCCAGTTCAGTGGCGCCACGGTGCAGGTCAATGCAGCCGGCACGTTGCAGGATGAGGGCACCCAGTACCGCGCCACCGACGGCGGGCTGAACATCAAGGCGGGCGAGCACCTTGCCACGGCAGCGGCCAACACCCACAGCAGCAGCGAGCAAGGCGTGGACGCCAAGGCTGGCGTACGGGTCTATACCACCACCGGCGAAGACGTGAATGTGCGCGGCAGCGGCCTGGGTGGCAGCAGCGATGTGCGCGAATCCACCCGCACAGCAGTGGTCGGTAGCTATGTGGCCAGCCAAGGCGTGAGCATCGAGGCCAAGGGCGATGCCCGTTATGAAGGCAGCCAGTTCGACGGCGGCCAGGCTGGGGTTAACCTCAAGACCGGCGGTGAGCTGGCGCTCAACCAGGCCACCAACACCCAGAGCAAAAACAGCAGCACGCTGCGCGGCAACGGCTCACTGACGGTGGGCACCGCGCCCGGTGCGAATGGCAGCAACATCAACCTCGGTGCCGGCGTGCAGTTGGATAACAAGCGCCTGGACACCCAGGACAGCCAGGCCCAGGTCGCGACCCTTCAAGGCAGCGGCCCCATCCAGCTCAGCAGCGGCGCTGACATGACCCTGCAAGGCACGCAGATCGGCAGCACGGGCGCGAAGGCTGGCGATATCAGCCTCAATGCCGGCGGCAAGCTAAACCTGCAAGCCGCCACCGACAGCCACGTCAGCAACGGCAGCAACCTGGGCGGTGGCCTGACCCTCGGCGCCGGCAAGACCAGCAGCGCCGAAAGCAGCAGCAAGACCGGCAGCCTCAGCGCCAACTTCAACATCGGCAAAGTGGCGGAAAACGACCAGAGCGCCGTCGTCGGGCAGTTTCACAGCAGCGGCAAGGTCAGCCTCGCCAGTGGCGCTGAGGCAACCAATGCCATCCACTTGCAGGGCACTCAGATCAGCGCAGCCAGCGTTAGCCTGGATGCGCAAAACGGCGGCATCGTGCAAGAGTCTGCGCAATCGACCCAGGCCCATAACAACTGGGGCGTTACCCTGGGGGCGGGCGGCAGCGTTGGTAAAACCACCTTGGCCAATGCCGGTGAACATGCGACACCCAAGACCCAGCGCGGCATCAATGCGCGGGCCACGGTCGATGTGGATCACCTGCAAGGCACCACCCAGCACAACAGCCTGATCACGGCGGGTGACGTCACCCTCAACAGTGCCGGTGATACCCATCTGGCCGGCGCGCGTATCGACGCCGACAAGGTGATCGGCACGGTGGGCGGCAACCTCGTCGTCGAAAGCCGCAAGGACCACGTCAACAGCACCCAGGTAAATGTCGACGCCAGGCTGGATGTCGAAAAAAACCAGCCGGGGGTGGTGGATAAGCTGGCCAAAGCCAGCGGCCCACTGAAGGACAAGGTACAAGCCAAGGCTGAAGGCGCGTTCGACAAGCATCGCGACAAGCTGGAGAACGTCGTCGACAAGGGCACCGGGCACCTGGCGTCGGCCAAGGACAGCGTGGTCAACGGCGTGGTTAACGCCAAGGAACGCCTGGGCGAAAAACTCACCCGCAGTGGCAGCTATGACGTGAACCCGCAACCCCGTGGCGCCTTCGGCACCCGCGTGGACAAGGCCAAGGCTTACCTGGCAGACAAGACCGATGCCCTGGGCACGCGCCTGTCTGGCTTCAAGGATAAGGTCTGGCCAAAAACCAGCGACAGCTACACCGTCAGTGGCAAAGACACCACCGGCAGCAAGGTGGCCAATACCGCTGAAAGCGTGTTGTTCGGTGACAAGAGCGGCAATACCAGCTACACCCCGACCCTGTATCTGGATGTCAGCCATGTGGCCAAGGACAGCGTCACTCAGGCGTCAGGCATTCGCGCAAGCCAGGGCGTCAACCTGCAGGTGAAGGGTGATACGCAGCTCACGGGCGCGCGGATCAGTGCGCCCAATGGCAAGGTCGAGCTGGGTGGCTCCAAGGTGACCGCAACCACCCTGGCCGGCAGCGACTACCGTGCCGATGTCGGGCTGAACGTTTCGAAGTCACCGGTCAACCTGGCCCTGGGTGCCAAGGACGAACTGACCCAGAAACACGACGACGCCACGCGCAAGGATCAAGCCTTCAACCTGGGCCCGCTGCGCGCGGGTGGGCACAGTGAAAGCCAGGCCTTGCAGGCGGGGATTGATCAGGCCACCAACTAAAGGGTAATGCCCACCCCACTGTAGGAGCGAGCTTGCTCGCGAAGAACGTCAACGATGACGCTGGCATGCTTGGAGTACGCGGCGTCCTCAGGTTTTTCGCGAGCAAGCTCGCTCCTACACATCAGTTGAAGAGTGCCTGTAGGTTCTTCATCGCGTCATCGGCAAAGCCTTGCAGGAAGGCTTCAAACGCCGGTACGTCTTCCTGGCCGCCCGTGTACGGCTGGCCAATGATGGTCCAGGTCGCCAGGCTCTGGGTCGGGCCTTGTGGCACAACTTCCATCAGCGCCCACAGGTTACCAATGTTCAGTGAGGTGTAAATCAGTGACCAGGTCATGGTCATGGCGTGGTCGTCATGGCTGTTGAGTTGCTCCATCACCACATTGCCGTCCTTGAACAACTTCTTGCGGACCGAACGCACGCCCTCGCCGGTCATTTCGATATGGGACAACGCCGGAATAAACTTCGCGAAACCGGCGAAATCGCCGACCACATTCCACACACTGCGAGCATCGCCGTTCACGCTGACACTGGCGACGACAGGGTTACCCACCGGGTTACGGACCAGGGTATCGGGTTGTTGCATAAGAGAGCTCCTCTTTTCCGGGAGGCCGATAGTGGGCTCCTACCCAACGCAGTGAGCTGTACACATTCAACACCTGCTTGGCGTGGTTATGCGTTTTTGGCTGACTGCCGTAACGCCAAGGCCGCTACACCACACACGATCAACGCGATACAGGCCACGTAGAACGCATCGCTGTAGGCCATCAGGTACGCCTCGCGCCGCACGGTGTGGATCAAGCCCTCGATCACCTGCTGTTGAGTGGGTAACAGCGGGTTGAAGATGAAGGCCTCGCTGTCAGCCAGGCTGGCGCGCAGGCGCTCCTGAAAGGCCGGGGAAAACAGCGTAATCGACTCCCCTACCCGCTCAGAGTGAAAGCGCTCGCGCATGGCCACGATCTGCGTCAGGCCCGCCGTGCCCACGGCACCACCCAGGTTACGCAGCATGGAGAACAAGGCCGAGGCCGAGCCGGCTTCATCCTTGGCCAGGCCAGACACCGCCAGTACGGAAAGCGCCACCATGATCAGCGGCTGCCCGATGCCCCGCACCACGGTGGACGGAATAATCACGTTGGCGGCGCTGTCCACGTCCAGGTGCGCACCGAGGTAGCACCCCAGGGCCATGATGAAAAAGCCACTGGCAACCATCAGTTTCGGGTTGAGCCACTTCATCAGGCGCGGCATGAACGGCGCCAGTACCAGCTGCACCATGCCGTAGGCGATCAGGCTGATGCCAATCTCCCGGGCGTTGTAGCCCTGCAGTTGGGACAAGTAATTGGGCACCAGGAACACCAGGCCGAAAGTGGCCCCGCCGAAGATGAACATCGCTGCGCTGGCCACGCCGAAGTTGTAGCTCTTGAGCAGGCGCAGGTTGATGAAGGCGCGGCTGCCATACAACTGCGACAGCACGAAGTACACCAGGGCAACGCCGGCGATCAGCGACATCCACACAATGAAAACGGAGCCGAACCAGTCCTTGCGGCCGCCTTCTTCCAGCACGATCTGCAAGCCACCCAGGCCGACGATCATGGCGATGATCCCGCCCCAGTCGCCGCGCTTGAGCAGGCTCAACTGCATGGGTTTGGCATCGATCGACCATGCCACCGCCAACAGCAAGAGAATGCCAGGGGCCAGTTGCAGGTAAAAGATCCAGCGCCAGGAATAGGCATCGGTCAGCCAGCCGCCAATGGACGGCCCGGCGGCCTGGGCGACGCTGTTGGAGAGCGCGAACAAGGCCATGCCCATCGCGATCTTGCTGGGCGGCAGTTCAGTGATGATCAGTTGGAATGACAAGGGAATCAGCACTGCGCCGGCAGCGCCCTGGATCACCCGAATGATGATCATCACTTCCAGGTTAGGCGCCCATGAGCAGGCTATGGACGCCACCAGAAACACAAACGAGCCCACGAGCATCACACGCCGCAGAGAGAACACCTGCACCAACCAGGCGGTCAGCGGGATCATCACGATTTCCGCGACCAGGTAGGCGGTGGAAATCCACGAGCCTTCTTCGAACGTCGCCCCCAGGGAGCCTTCGATCTCCGGCAGCGCGGCGCTGGTCACGTGCACGTTCATGCCGGCCATGAAACAGCCGAACAGCCCACCGATCACCGCCACCCAGGCGCGAAAGGAGACGCTCTTTTCAGCCGATTCAGTCATGTGCAGCGCCCTGCTTATCTGGGCGGGTGTCCACCGTGGTGATGACCGACATGCCCGGCAGGATTGGCCCGCCTTCGTCATGCTCATCAATGACGATCTTCACGGGAAAGCGTTGCACGATCTTGGTGAAATTGCCGGTGGCGTTATCCGACGGCAACAGTGCGAACACCGCCCCGGAGCCTGGCGAGAAGCTCACCACATGGCCTTTGAGCTTGCGCCCCGAATAACTGTCGACGCTGATATCCACCGGTTGGCCGGCACGCATATGGCGTAATTGGGTTTCTTTGTAGTTGGCCACGACGTAAGCCTGCTGCACAGGCACCACCGCCAGCAGCGGCAACCCTGGGGCGACGTATTGGTGGGTTCGCACTTTGCGCTGCCCCACTACGCCGTCGATGGGCGAGCGGATCAAGGTGTCCTCCAACGCATGCGTCGCCAGGTTCAACCGCGCCTCGGCCTGGCTGCGCCGGGCTATCTGCTGCTGGAGCGAGGCCTGGGCCAATTGACGGCGGGTGACGGCCACGGTCAAGCGGGTTTCCTGCTGAAGTTGCATGGCCTTGGCAATCTCCACCGCAGCATTGGCCTGGGTGTAACTGGCGGCGGCCGTTTCCAGTCGCTGGGTGCTGGCGGCGTGATCGCGCACCAAACCTTCGTAGCGGCGCTGGTCCAAGCTCGCACGGCGCAATTCGGCGGCCACGCTGCGGGCGTGAGCCTCGGCCTGGGCAACGCCGGCCTTTTGCTGGGCGATCAGGCTGTCGGTGACGTGCAGGTTGGCCTCTTGCGCCGCCACCGAGGCTTGGCTTTCGGCCAGTTGTGCGCGGGCCTGTGCCAAGCGGGCCTGGTAGTCACGGGCCTCGATGCGCACCAGCACGTCCCCTGCCTTGACCGGCTGATCATCCTCTACCATGACCTCGGCCACATAGCCTGAGACCTTCGGGCTGATGGGAATCCAGTCAGCCCGCACATAGGCATCATCGGTCTGCTCCAGGTAGTGGCCGACCGTCATCCAGTACAGGCCGAACACCACCGCCGCGATCAACAACGCGGCGACGCCCAGCAGGAGCAGATGCCTTTTGCGGCGTGGGTTGCGAGTAGGCGCCTGTTCATCCTGGGCAGCAGTTGTTTCATCAACGGCGATATTCATGGCTGGGTACCGGAAAGAGTGGTGTAAGCGTGGGTGGGCGCTGATGACTGCCAACCACCGCCAAGGGCACGGAACAGGCTGATCTGGCGTTGCAGCAATTGACCATCGGCGTCGGCCCGCGTGGCCTGCAAACGGATCAGCTCACGCTCACTGTCCAGCACGTCGAGAAAGTCGATAGAACCTGCGTCGTAGTTGAATTGGGCCAAGGTGTAGGCCTGGCGGCTGCTCTCCAGCGCCTGGCTCAGGGCCGCGTGGCGCTGGCGTTCGCCGTCGTACAACGCCAGGGCCTGGCGCACCTCCTTGAGGGCCTTGAGCACGCTGGCCTCGAATTGCGCCACCTCTACCCGCTCAAGCGCTTGCGCCTGGTTGACCCGTGCGCGGTTGGCCTGCCAATTAGGGAACTGCCAGGTGATCAGTGGGCCGATGCCGAACATCACCGCACTGCTATCGCCCAGCTCATGGAATTTGTTGGCTGAGGAAGACACTGAAGCGCCGAAGGTGACCTTGGGGTACAGGTCGGCCTGGACGATATCCACTTGCAGCGTGGCCGCCTGCAACGCGCGCTCGGCCTGCCGGATATCGGGGCGGCGCGCCAATAATTGCCAGCCATCGCCCACCGGCAACTCGGCATTGAGTCGGGGCACCACTTCACACGTTGCGGCGCCAGAGCCTTCTTCAAGATCAGCGACGCCGGTCAGCATGGCCAATTCGTAGAGCGCGGCTTGTCGGCGCGCCTGCAGCATCGGCAGCAACGCCTGGGTTTCGCCTTGCAGGGCTTGCATGCGGCTGTATTCAAGGTCTGTCACCACACCGGCCTCGCGCTGGCGATCAATCAACGCCAGGCTGCGCCCGACCACGTCCAACGAATGGCGCTGGACCTTGGCACGCGCGCCCAAAGCGCAGGCATTCACATAAGCGCGAGTGGTTTGCGCCACGACCGTGATGCGCAGCAGGTCTTCGGCATCCTGCGCCGCCGCGGCTTGCACCTGAGCCCGTTCAATGGTGCGCTGAACCTGGCCCCACACATCCACTTGATAAGCCAGCTCCAAGCCTGGGTTGAATGCCCACTCTGACGGCGCGTGGCTATCGGTGGCCTTGGCCAGCGTCTGGTCATCGGCCGTCTTGCCGTAAGCGGCACCCAGTGACGCCTGGGTGGACGGCCAGCGCTCGGCATCGGCCTGCATGATCCCCGCCAGCATCGCCTGCACATGGGCCTGGGCCGCCGCCAGGTCGCGGTTGTGCAGCAGCGCCTGTTGCACCAGCGCATCGAGTTGCGGATCGTTGTACAACTGCCACCAACGCTCGGGCAATGCCTGGGCGGACACACCCTGCGGCAGATGGCTCAAGGCATTGATGCGTTCAGGATGTGGCTGTGCCGGCTTATGTGCGACCCAGGATGAACAACCCGCCAACAACGCCACTGCCACACCGAGCAGCGAGAGACGGCCATGTCGTGGGAAAAAAGAAGGCGAACCCATCAAAGAAATCCAGAAGGCCAAGTAGAGACGCAGGGTAAAAGCGCAACGGGGTGCGCATCTCCCGAGTTCTGGACAACCATCGTTTCGATTGGGACAAGGTGGGACGGCGCTTCTGAATCGCGCGTCGAACTCGTTCAGAAATGTGGGAGCGGGCTTGCCCGCGAAGGCGGTGTGTCAGTCGGTGCATCTGTTGCTGCACTAAAGCTTTCGCAGGCAAGCCAGCTCCCACATTGGACCTTCGTCGCCCCTCGCCAAAGTGCCAGTCACGGCTACCGCTGTGATTCAGACCAGGCGGCAGTGACTCGGGGTGTAACCCAGGGTGCGCTTGAACATCGCGGTAAATGCACTAGGGCTTTGGTAACCGTGCTCCAAAGCCACCTCCAAAATGGAGGCGCCACTGGCCAGCCGCTGCATGCTGAGCAGCAACCGCGTGCGCTTGCGCCATTCGCCGTAACTCATGCCCAGTTCTTTCTGGAACAGCCGAGCGAGGGTGCGTGAACTCATATTGAGCTGCACCGCCCAACACTCCAGTTTCGATTCCTGGGAAGGGTTGTCGATAAAGTCGGCACACAGTGATTTGAGCCTCGGCTCATGCGGGATCGGCACATGCGCCAGTACCCGCTGCGCGCGGTCAAGCTCCGAGAAAATCAGCTCGACAATCTGCACATGACGCAACGACGCCGGCTGGCTGTCAGGCTCATCGCCCGCAGCCACAATCAGCTCGCGCAGCAAGGGTGAAACCCTGATGACCTCGCACTCCTGCGCCAACCGACCGTGCGCCCCCGGCGAGATCAGCAAAGTGCGCATACGCACCTCGCCGGTCATGCGGATCTGATGCTCCATCACCGGGGGCACCCATAGGGCGTGCCCGGAAGGCAGCACCCAGGTTGCCTGCTGCACCGACACCAGCATTACACCGTTGATGGCATAGACCAGTTGGCCCTCGTCATGTCGATGAGCAGCCACTATGTCGCCGTGCACGTAGTTACCGGCGAGGGCTGCCAAAGAGGTATGCGCGTTCATTTCAGCAAGCCGCGAGCAGGTCAGGCCGGCCACTGTTGGAAGGATCCTTGGGCATCATGTCGCGTCTCCTTTTTTGAACAGAGTGACCCATTGAGCCTCAGTGGCCACTGGATCCAATACTAAACAAAGAAAGGGGGCGGGGAATTGCGTATTAGGGTGGGGACTGTGAAAAAACGTCGAGTAAAAATTAAAAAAACCAAAATATCGGCGAGTAGATTTCAAGAAAAAAAGATTATTGCTTTTGGGGATAACAGGGGCTCGCAAAGAGCCCCTGTTCGGGCTTAACCCTAAAACGCGTAACGCGCCTTGACCATCACCCCATCAGCATCAAACCCGCTACGCGCCTGGCGGGTATAGCTGGCGCCCACGGTCAGCGCCGACACCTGATAATTCAGGCCCAGGCTGGCTTCGTAACTGTCACGTGCGACCGAAGCGCCCGTGACGGTAAAAGCCGAACCACCCAGCACAAAGCTGGAGGTTTGCGCCACGCGGTCACCCATCAGGTCGTGGTAGGCCATCAATGTGGCTTCCGGTTGCAGGCTGCCAGTGGCCAACGGGAAGTTGCCGGCCAAGCGCACACCCGCGCCCAACTCGCCCACTTCATAGCGTTGCGAGCCGGTACTCAGCGCCGCTGAGGAGCCCTTCTCGGTGAAGCTGTCCATGCGCACGTTGGAATAACGTGCCGCCACTCGCGGTTCAATCACGGCAGCATCCGACAGCTTGAAGCTGTAGCCGCCCTGTACGCTGGCCGACAACACATTGCTGTCGTAGCTGCCCTTGGCGGTTGTGCCCGCTACACGACGCTTGCTGTCATTGTCGTTATGGCCGTAGCTCAGGCTGCCGTCGACGAACCAGTTCTGCAGCGACCAGTTGCCGTACAACGACAGCGCATGGCCCTGCACGTCGGTCTTGGTGCCCAGGTCCGAATGGATGTTGGAGTTGAGGTAGCTGTAAGCCACACCCACCGTGGTGCTGTCGTTCAACCGACCATCCACACCCACCGCCATGCCGCTGCTGTTGGCCGAATAACCGTTGTCGCCGCTGCGTCCATCCTGATCCATGTTGCTGCTCAAGCCTTGCAACCACACACCCACGGCTTCGCGATTATCACGCTGGCCCGAGAGGCGATTGAGGATCGCGCCATTGATCACCGTCTGGCCCGACAAGGCCACGTCCAGCGCGCCACGGTTGACGTCCGGCTTGAGTTGCTCGCCCACCTGCGCCAACTGCTGCGCCGTGCCCGCGTTGGCCAGGGCCTGGAACACCGGATCATCCGTTGCCAACTGCCCGAGCACGTCATTTTTTGCTTCGTTGACCACAGTGACAACCGGCTCAGTGGCGCCCGCGCCGGTCAGCTCCTCTTGCACTTGCTGATTGCTCTTCAAGCCCACCACGGCCTTGACCGTTTGCGCGTCGGCCGAATAACTGAGCACATCCAGCAACGACGAAGTGCTGGCAACCGACAGGCCGTTGTTCTGCACACTGCTGGCTTGCAGCAAGGTGTACTCGGTGCCACTTGGCACGGCGGTGAAATCGCCTGGGTTGGCGCTCAAGGTCACTTTCGATGCCTGGGCGAAATTCGCCGCACCGTTGACCGTCAGGTATGGCGTGGTTGGCACTACGCTATTGGCCAGGCGCATATCAATGCCTGCACCGCTGGCGATGTTGAGGTCACCGGTGAGCACCGTGCCCGGGGCCGACAGGTTCAGAGAGCCCGAGTTGATCGACACTGGCGCGATGATGCGGCTGCCCGAAAAGTCAGCCTGGCCGGCGATGTTCACCGCGCTGACGTTGAGCACATCGCCGACGATTTTGCCGCCGGTCCAGTTGAGGGTGGCGCGGTTGGCTGCGTCGATAGCGATTCCGGAATTGCTGCGGATTTCACCGGCTTGTTGGTTGATTTCGAAGGTGGAGGTTTGCTCAGCTGCGTCGACAGAGATGGCCGTGCCATCGGCGATGATCGTGCCGCGGTTGATGATGCCGCGGGAGCCGGTGGGGGTGTTTTGGATGAAGGTGGCGCCCAGGAGGTCGAAGGCTTTGGCGTTTGTACCTTGGGCTTGGAGGGTGCCGGTGTTGAGGATGGAGTCGACGGTACCTGCATAAAAAACAATACCGGAAGCATCTGCGCCGTTCACAGACAGCAGGCCACTGTTTTCGATGCGCAGTGGACTCGTGGTGGTTTCAACTTCTATGCCCCAGGCGCGCTGGCCCGTTGCAGTGATAGTCCCGGAGTTGATGATTTTGCCGCCGATATTGATCGGGAAATCACTCGGGCCATCCACTGCCAGCGCCACTACTTCATCGCCGACCACCTCGATCACGCCCGTGTTAGCAACGTCGCCTGCCACTTGCGTGTTATGCAGGAACATACCCTCGCCGCCAACCGTGCCACCAAAAGCAGAAGTGCCCGATACAACGGGAGTTGTTTTAATGGTGCCGGAGTTGATTACGCTGCCACCAATCACGGCTTCACCGATCTCAAAACCTTCATAACCCCCATTGTTCATGGTGATGTTACCGGCCTGAATCAGATCGCCCGTAATTGTGCTTGGGGTTGAAGTTCCATCTCTGAAACCGAATGGGTCCACGGCAAACGCTCGGATGGAGCGCCCGTCCGACGTCATCACAATATCGGCACGATTAATCAGCGAACCTTGAATGTGGGTTTCGGAAACACCGACCCCCATCAAAGCAGTGGTGCCAGATTCAGGGGTGGGGGTTTGATTGGTTGCTTGGGTCAGCCTCCCGGTGAAGGTCAGTGACTCGTTAAACGTCTCGCCCTTCCACGAGGTTTTGCCTTGACCCAGATCCACTTCAACGGCCAATGCCTGGCTGCTGATTGCACCGACCATCACGGCCAACAGTTTTTGCTTGAACGGTTTTTGCTTCATTTGAAAACTCCATGTACGACAGAAG
>NZ_WKCD01000189.1:0-10994 GCF_021606625.1 Pseudomonas sp. PA-4-8C | reverse complement strand
CAACTGAGACATGGGACCATCACCGCCCGGCGCAGGCGCTCGGTTGACCCTGGCACCTGGAAGCCACTGCAGACGGGGGACAAACTGTTTACCGTCGACGGCTTCGCCAACATCCCGATGCGCAACGTCGGCAGCCTCGACGCCCCCGACTATCGCTTGATAGATACGGCCTCCAATAAAGCCTTCGGGCCGCGCTATCGAGAGCCGATCACGGTGATCAGCAATAGCAGCCCGCTGATCCGTCGATACGCGGTCGACCCCGAGTTGATCCGTGGCCTTAAGCCCGACGCACGCGGGATCTTCTCCCGAGTGGACTACAACCAGAAATATATCTGCAATATTGATGATAAAGGCAAGATCGCGGTGTACCAGATCCGCGACAACTCCTATGGCTTTATCCAGGAAGCCGCCGCTGGCGCCGACAACAGCTTTTCCATTGTCCTGGTCAATCCCAAAACCAACCGGGACTTGTCGATCACGCTGTCCTCGGTAGAGCCCGGACATTGGTACTCAGGCCAGATCAAACTGACAGGCGGCGCGCCGGATGCACCCAGCATGGTAACGCCATCGGTGCTGTTGAAATGGACCGAGGCCAGCGAAGACGCCCTGAAAAAAACCATGGACACCTTCGTCAATACTTACAACCTGGACCCCAACGCCTTTCGGCAGTTTGTCAGCACCCGCAACACCCTGACGCGCAGAGGGCAACAGATGCTTGACCGTGCGGGAACCGCCCGTACCAGCGTCACCTACGATCATCTGGAGCGCTGGAGCAAGGCATCCCAACGCGAGCGCAACAGTCTCACCCTCGAAGGATTTGCCGCCGATCATAATCTGGACCCGGTGGCCTTCGCCGAGTACGTAAACCTGGATGGCAGCTACCGAGCGCCAGGCAAAGTGCTCGCCAAATATGCGCGCGGCGAGGAATTCGACGACCTCAAACCCGAGCACCTGGATGCGTGGAACAAGCACTACAACGCCGCCAACTCAAAGGTATCCATGCGCGCGTTTGTCGAACAGAACAACCTCAACCCCGTCATCTGGAGCAGCTACGTCAACGACAATGGCAGCATGACCCGTGCCGGCAAAGACAGGTGGCTATTCGGACAAAGAAGCCCCCAGGACCAGCCGGTAGCCAGGAAACGCCCCGCGCCGCCCACGCCCGGCAGCTCAAAACGCCCACGCCTGGAAGAGGACGCGGTACCCACCCGGCGCCGCTCCAGCTCGATCACGGCGTCCTTTGATCATAAAATCAACAATAACGCACCGATCCTGCAGGACCCGACAGACATCAGGCGCAGTTTGACCCTTGAGCTTGAAGGCCCGCTGCACAGCATCGAGATTACCGACGCCAACCGTTTTTTTGACGAGTTCACCGGCCTGCAACATGTTGAAGTCAAGGCAGCCGCGACCAATAGTATTCGTGAATGGCTTTCCAATGAGGGCAGCCATCATCGTCGGCTTGATCGCCTGGTGGAGGTCAGGAAACTGGCGGATGGCCCGGAGCGCGGCCTGTCGGTGGTGGCCAGAACCGATATTAAGCGTTTCGACGTGCTTGGGCCGTACACGGGCAAACTGCATCTGGATCAAGCCTCGATCAATACCGAGATCCTGGAAAAAGGCGAGGCGGCTGTCGGTACGTATCTATTCCAGACCCACACTCAAGGCGCGACCATCAGCGGCCACGGCAACAGCAATACGCTGAGCCTGATCAATGCGGTCAAGGTGCCGAACCTGCCCGACGTGGGCATCGAAAATGTCGGCGCCCTGTATGTAGGCAACTACATGGTGTTTTTAATCGCTTGGCGAGATATCCCTGCCGGGACCGAGTTGCTGATGGACTACGGCAAGGCCTACTGGAAGTACATAAGGCCTTGAACCCCACCCCAGGCGGCAGTCCTAGTGCCTTTGCCTGGAAAAGGGCATCGACTCATCTAGGCCGAACCAATGCTTGATCCGGCGATGCGTGCCCTTCTCCAACACGTGGTAGCTGAAAAATGCACCGAGCGCGATGACGACGATGCAGACAGGCACCATGGTGTATGGGCCTACCCCACGATGCTCGATGGCCCAGCGTCCAGCGCACAACACCAGTACATGAAGCAGGTATACCGAGTAGGAGCAGTCCCCCAGCATTTTTATAAAGCGCGAGCCGTGGAAGTACGGCTCCAGCGCCACACAACTGATCACCAGCACGGCGCTGGGCACGCCCCACTCCAATGCGCGGGGGACATCCGCGCCCTGATAAATCGCCGCCAGCGCCGCCACGATACCCAGCAACGCCAGCCACAGCCTGGCCCGACACAGGCCACGGCGGTACAGCATGCCGATCACCACGCCCATGAGGAACTCCAGCACAATGTCATTGCGGTAAAACCCGTCGGCCAAGTCAAAGAAGGGGCCAATGACATAACACACCAGGTACAACAACACGGCCACTACCCATAGCCGATAGGCTTCACGCACCAGCAGCGCAACAGCAAACAGACAGTAGAACAGCATCTCGAAATTCAGCGTCCAGCCGACATCCAGCAGTGGATAGACGCCATAGCCCGCCGGGTTCTGCGCGGGGATAAAGAGCATCGACAAAAGTACATGGCTCAGTTCGAGCTGAACGTCTGGAAACATCGAGGGCATGGCCATCACCAGCAAGGCCAACAGCAACGTATAGAACCAATAAGCCGGAGCAATCCTGGCCAGGCGCATGAGCATAAAGCGCCAAGGTGTCAGCGCTTTATCGGCACTTGCGAGGAAAATCACCAAGCCGCTGATGACGAAGAACACATCCACGCCAGCGCCGCCTTTTTCCACTAACAGGTCCTCCAGCGCGTTGTGGGCCTCAAAGTTGAAAAACAGCTGCATGACGTGGTGCCCCACCACCAGCCATGCCGCCAACGCGCGCAGCAACTGCACTGAAATCAACATCGGCATCCCCTTTCCAGTCCGTAGGTAGATATCCGACTGCTTCAGCCCCCGCGTGGAGAAATGACCGGATCAATAGCTGTAGTTATAGGTTCTCATAGCGGTTCATGTCCAATACGCCCTCTTCCACCGGCGTGGTTTCGTGGATGTATTGCGACAAGTCGTGGAAGTACTGCCAGAACAGCGGGTGACTGCGGCGCACACCCCAGCGGTCGACGATTTTCTCGAAGCTCTTGGCGTCCTTGGCCTGCTCCATCTGCGCGACAAACTCAGGCACTTGCCGGGCGGGAATATTGAACATGAAGTTCGGGTAGCTGCTGAGCACGCCTGGGTAGATCGTCACCGTGTCCAGCCCCGGCTGATAGCGATACGCCTCTCCCAGCAGGAACGCCACGTTACTGTGGGCACGGTTGCGCAGCAGGCTGTAGACCTCGCGCTTGCCGCTGGCGGTTTCGATGCGCAGCATGGTGGCTTCGGGCAATTGCTCGATCACCTTGAGCCCCGCCGCCGGGCGCGAGGTCAGGCGGCTCAGGGCTTGCTCGGCATCCTGCAAGGCCGGGTCAATGCCGTCGCGGGAGCAGAACGCGCCGCTGCAGCGGTTGATCGGGTCGGGGCTGGCGTTCAAATGGCCGTAGCGGGTCAGCAACTGGTCGGCGAAGTCACGCTTGGGGTCCTTCTCGCTCAGGTGCAAACCACTGGCCTTGTCATCGTCAATCGCTTCGTAGTCCAGCCACAGCTTGAGCTTGCCGCTGTTCTGGTACCAATCGTCCATGAAGTCTTCGCGGGTATCCGCTGGCATCAAGCGCAGGAAGTTCTGCTCGGCGCCGTTGCGGATCAGGTCGAAATACAGCCGGGTCTGGGCCTGGTGCGAGACGTTGCCAAACACATCGAAATTCACCGCCAACTGGTAATAGGTGCGTTCCAGCAGTGGGTAGTCGAACAGCCACATCGTCTGCGGGACTTCGCCAATCAGGCCCTTGGTCACCGAGGCGCTGTCGAAATGGCGGAAAATGCTCAACAAGGCGTTGTCATTGCCCGCCCACAACGTCGACCAGCTCGGCGCCGGCAGGTCTGCGTAGTTGTCACGGCGCAGGGCTTCGTACTGGTTGCGCTTGTCGCGATACGCCAGCCACAGGCTCAGCACGCTGCCCACATCGTCATTTTGCCCCGGCATGGCCAGCAACGGCGTGGCCTGGCCGCGATAGCGCGCATCGGTGATGTACAGATCGTGGTCGGGGTCCTGGAACAGCGTCCAGAAGTTATCGCGGATCACGTCCGTGGCGATCTGCCCACGGCACACCGGCCCGCGAATGAAAGTACGCACGAAGTATTCGGCGTTATCGAGCATGAACTGGTAGCGCGCTTTGGCCGGGATCGCTTCGAATGTCGCGAACGGGTTGGCACGGCTGCCAGGGCCGTAGCCTGGCAAGGCCGTGACCTGCCAATCGCCGGCGTAGAACAGCGCCTTGATCCGCGCCATCTTCGCCGCGCTGAAGGGGTAAGTGATGTGGGTTTTATGCACGATCACACCCTGCACCGGCCACAGGCGGTAGTACACCTGGGTGCCTGGGTCGTCGTTGGGGCGACGGGTGGCGATCAGGTCAATCGGCTGGCCACTGGGCGTACGCGAACGCACCCACTGGAAGTAATGCCCCGGCTCGCCATTCTCGAAATAGATATGCGCCAGAAACAAATGTTCGAACAGCCAGCGGGCCACCAGGCTTTCCCGGGCGCCGGGCTGGTTGAACAGGTTTTCCCACTGCTGCACTTGCAGGGCTTCCTTGGCGCTGGGTGCCAAGCCTTGCTCATCAATTGGCGCACCGGAGGCCAGCCAGCGTTGCAACGTCTGGTATTGCTGGTCGGTCAGGCCGGTAACCGCCAGCGGCATGCCTTCCTTGGGGTGAGCGCCGGCATAGGCATTGAACTCGCCGGGCGTCGCGCACATGTTTTCGCGGTTGAGCCCCAACACAATGTTCTCGGGCAGCTTGGCATTGGGCGCCAGCGGCGCGTTGTGCCCCAGTTCCAGCATGCGCGTCATCAACGCAGCCTGGCTGCCCTGGGCATCCAGCACCGAATAGAAGCCCTTCTGCTGCCACGCCTGTTTACCGAATGCGTCATAAAACAAGCGGGTGGTGGGCGTGGCCTGGCTGCGCTCGCCGTCATACACCGGCATTTTGCTTGCACCCCGCGCTGCGCCTTCGGCACTGCCCAGGTTGAGCTGGCACGCGGAGTCATAGCAGGCATGGCAGGCCACGCATTTTTCAGTAAAGATGGGTTGGATGTCGCGGGTGTAGGAAATCGCCGAAGCGGGACCTGCCGCCTGAGCGCTGCTGGCTATCAAGGCCAGGACGGCGCTGACGATTAAACGAAGTGACATGTATCCGGTCCCGATTCAAGGCGTGCGGTGTTTGAAGTGGCGTGATTCTACCGGGCCATGCACCCCAGCAACATGAGCGATATTCATGCAAAACCTCTACATGCTCCAAAAGCCCGCAGGTTTGTTATGATTCACGCCCTCCGAAATGCCTGACCAGAGTAGTCCCATGTCCGACCGAAGCGTTCGTCTGCAAGCCCTTCACCACGCCCTCAAGGAACGTATCCTGATCTTGGACGGTGGCATGGGCACGATGATCCAGAGCTATAAGCTTGAGGAGCAGGACTACCGTGGCAAACGCTTCGCCGATTGGCCGAGCGACGTCAAGGGCAACAACGACTTGCTGGTGCTCACCCGTCCCGACGTGATTGGCGGCATCGAGAAGGCGTACCTGGACGCTGGCGCCGACATTCTGGAAACCAACACCTTCAACGCCACGCGCATCTCCATGGCCGACTACGGCATGGAAGAGCTGGCGTATGAACTGAACGTGGAAGGCGCACGCCTGGCGCGCAAGGTGGCCGACGCCAAAACCCACGAGAACCCGGCCAAGCCGCGTTTTGTCGCCGGTGTACTGGGCCCGACCAGCCGCACCTGCTCGCTGTCGCCAGACGTCAACAACCCCGGCTACCGCAACGTGACCTTCGATGAGCTGGTGGAAAACTACACCGAAGCCACCAAGGGCCTGATCGAAGGCGGCGCCGACCTGATCCTGATCGAAACCATCTTCGACACCCTCAACGCCAAGGCCGCGATCTTCGCCGTGCAAGGCGTGTTCGAAACCCTGGGTATCGAACTGCCGATCATGATTTCCGGCACCATCACCGACGCCTCCGGCCGTACCCTGTCGGGCCAGACCACCGAAGCGTTCTGGAACTCCGTGGCCCACGCCAAGCCGATCTCGGTCGGCTTGAACTGCGCCCTGGGTGCCAGCGAGCTGCGCCCCTACCTGGAAGAGTTGTCGAACAAGGCCAACACCCATGTGTCGGCGCACCCCAACGCGGGCCTGCCCAACGAGTTCGGCGAGTACGACGAACTGCCGTCGCAAACCGCCAAAGTCATTGAAGAGTTCGCCCAAAGCGGCTTCCTGAACATCGTCGGCGGTTGCTGCGGCACCACGCCAGGGCATATCGAAGCCATCGCCAAGGCCGTGGCCGGTTATGCGCCGCGCCCGATCCCGGACATTCCCAAGGCCTGCCGTCTGTCGGGCCTGGAGCCGTTCACCATCGACCGCAGTTCGTTGTTCGTCAACGTCGGCGAGCGCACCAACATTACCGGCTCGGCCAAGTTCGCCCGCCTGATCCGTGAAGACAACTACACCGAAGCCCTTGAAGTCGCCCTGCAGCAGGTGGAAGCCGGCGCCCAGGTGATCGACATCAACATGGACGAAGGCATGCTGGATTCGAAGAAGGCCATGGTGACCTTCCTCAATCTGATTGCCGGCGAACCCGACATCTCCCGCGTGCCGATCATGATCGACTCCTCCAAGTGGGAAGTGATCGAAGCCGGCCTCAAATGCATCCAGGGCAAGGGCATCGTCAACTCCATCAGCATGAAGGAAGGCGTGGAGCAGTTCATTCATCACGCCAAGCTGTGCAAACGCTACGGCGCGGCGGTGGTGGTGATGGCTTTCGACGAAGCCGGCCAGGCCGACACCGAAGCGCGCAAGAAAGAAATCTGTAAACGCTCCTACGACATCCTGGTCGATGAAGTCGGCTTCCCGCCGGAAGACATCATCTTCGACCCGAACATCTTCGCGGTCGCCACCGGTATCGAAGAGCACAACAACTACGCCGTCGACTTCATCAACGCCTGTGCCTATATCCGTGACGAACTGCCCTACGCGCTGACCTCCGGTGGCGTGTCCAACGTGTCGTTCTCGTTCCGTGGCAACAACCCGGTGCGCGAGGCGATCCACTCGGTGTTCCTGCTGCATGCGATCCGCGCGGGCCTGACCATGGGCATCGTCAACGCCGGCCAGTTGGAGATCTACGACCAGATCCCCGTCGAGCTGCGTGACGCCGTGGAAGACGTGGTGCTCAACCGCACGCCGGACGGCACCGACGCCTTGCTGGCGATTGCCGACAAGTACAAGGGCGACGGCAGCGTCAAGGAAGCCGAGACCGAGGAATGGCGTGGCTGGGACGTCAACAAGCGCCTGGAACACGCACTGGTCAAGGGCATCACCACGCACATCGTTGAAGACACCGAGGAATCGCGCCTGTCGTTTGCGCGCCCGATCGAAGTGATCGAAGGCCCGCTGATGTCGGGCATGAACATCGTCGGCGACCTGTTTGGCGCCGGTAAGATGTTCCTGCCCCAGGTGGTGAAATCCGCCCGCGTGATGAAGCAGGCGGTGGCGCACTTGATCCCGTTCATCGAGCTGGAAAAAGGCGACAAGCCCGAAGCCAAGGGCAAGATCCTGATGGCCACGGTCAAGGGCGACGTGCATGACATCGGCAAGAACATCGTTGGCGTGGTACTCGGTTGCAACGGCTATGACATCGTCGACCTGGGCGTGATGGTGCCGGCGGAAAAAATCCTGCAAGTGGCCAAGGAGCAGAAGTGCGACATCATTGGCCTGTCCGGCCTGATCACGCCGTCCCTGGATGAAATGGTGCACGTGGCCCGCGAGATGCAGCGCCAGGATTTCCACCTGCCCTTGATGATCGGTGGCGCCACCACCTCCAAGGCGCACACGGCGGTGAAGATCGAGCCCAAGTACAGCAATGACGCGGTGATCTACGTCACCGACGCCTCCCGCGCCGTGGGCGTGGCCACGCAGTTGCTGTCCAAGGAGCTGAAGGCCGGTTTCGTCGAGAAAACCCGCCTGGAATACATCGACGTGCGTGAGCGCACCTCCAACCGCAGCGCACGTACCGAGCGCTTGAGCTACGCCGCCGCCATCGCCAAGAAGCCGCAGTTTGACTGGAGCGACTACACGCCAGTGGTGCCGACCTTTACCGGCGCCAAGGTGCTGGACAATATCGACCTCAACGTGTTGGCCGAGTACATCGACTGGACACCGTTCTTTATCTCCTGGGACCTTGCCGGCAAATTCCCGCGCATCCTTACCGATGAAGTGGTGGGTGAAGCCGCCACCGCGCTGTACGCCGACGCCCGGGCCATGCTCAAGAAGCTGATAGACGAAAAACTCATCAGCGCCCGCGCCGTGTTCGGTTTCTGGCCGACCAACCAGGTGCAGGACGATGACCTCGAAGTCTACGGCGACGACGGCCAGCCGATTGCCCGGTTGCATCACCTGCGCCAGCAGATCATCAAGACCGACGGCAAGCCGAACTTCTCCCTGGCTGACTTCGTCGCGCCCAAAGACAGCGGCGTAACCGACTACATCGGTGGCTTTATCACCACCGCCGGCATCGGTGCCGAGGAAGTCGCCAAGGCGTACCAGGATGCTGGCGACGATTACAACTCGATCATGGTCAAGGCCCTCGCCGACCGCCTGGCCGAAGCCTGCGCCGAATGGCTGCACCAGCAGGTGCGTAAAGAACACTGGGGCTACGCCAAGGATGAGCAACTGGACAACGAGGCGCTGATCAAGGAGCAATACAGCGGCATCCGCCCTGCCCCCGGCTACCCGGCGTGCCCGGACCACACCGAGAAGGCGCAGTTGTTCCAACTGCTCGACCCCGAGGCCCGCGAAATGCAGGCCGGGCGCAGCGGGGTGTTCCTCACCGAGCACTACGCTATGTTCCCGGCGGCGGCGGTCAGTGGCTGGTACTTTGCCCACCCGCAGGCGCAGTACTTTGCCGTGGGCAAGGTCGACAAGGACCAGGTGGCCAGCTACACCGCGCGCAAAGGCCAGGATCTGGCCGTGACCGAACGCTGGCTGGCGCCGAACCTGGGTTACGACAACTGACAGAGCGAGGCCGAACTCGGTCAAAATGTGGGAGCGGGCTTGCTCGCGAATGCGGTGCTTCAGTCAACTTATCAGTGACTGACACTCTGCTTTCGCGAGCAAGCCCGCTCCCACATTAGTTCTCAGCGGATGCTGGCCAGGCGTTGTATCTCCATGCGCGACAGTTGCATCAACTTCAGGTTACGCGCGGTCGCCCGCTCCACTTCCAGGCGATTCAGCGCTTCTTCGTAGCGGCGCAGGCTCTGGGCATCGGCACGCTCGGCGTGCTCGTCCTCCAGCGCTTCATACTTCTGCGCAAGCTCCTTGTTCAGCGCATCGAATTGTTCGGGATAGCGCTCTTGCAGGTACCGAGCCCAATGATCCTGGGCGACCAGGTACTCGATGAACTCATCGGAGTCTTCCTGGACGATGATGCTGGCCTGGATCTGCGCGCGCCGGGTGCCCTCGATCGGGCGACCAAACGCCATGTACTCCGGTTGCCCCGGCAGTTCTAAACCGTCGGGCCAGCCATGGGTCAAGCCTATGCGATACCTCAAGCGCTCCTCGGCCCGGTCCAGGCCCGTGGCCGACGCTTCGGCCAATTGATCGACCCGGTCGAGCCGGAACAACTGCCGCGATAAATCCAGCAGCGCTCGCCCTCGAAGATCGGGCCTTTGCAACGGGATGCCGTGCAAGGCGCGGTGTTCGAATACACGTACCTCCATCTGACTGAAGGTGAGGATACGCCCGTCGATACAGGTGCCGTGGGTTTCGGCCTCGACGAACAACAGGCTGCGTAACTCCGCATTCGTGGTGGCCACCTCGATCACGTCCCACACCCGCTGCGTGAGACCGGCGCGGTTGAAGTTGAACTCCGAGGTCAGGCGCAGGCTCGACATCAACCAGAAAAACCGGTCGTGTCCAGGGGCTTGTGCCAGTTGCTCCCACAGCGCCGTGCGCTGCGCGATCTGCCTAGGGTTGGAACCCTCCAGCCAGGGCTCCAGCGACGCCGGGGCAACAGCGAGCTGCGGCTCGGGCAACGCCTCCACAGGCTCGACGCCAGCCCCCCCATCACCGTCCGGGTCTGAGTCGGAGCTCGAATCGGTATCGGAACTGGCGTCTGAATCCGTGTCGGCACCTGCCTCGAAGCGCCGGTGCCAACGGTCAAGTTCTGCCCTTGGCAACCCCATCAATTCAGTCAATTGGTGCCTGTCGGCGTAACGGTACAGGGCCTCGCGCGCGGCCGGCGTCAGAGTGTGGTTACCCGACAAGTCAGTGCCTGTTACCAACGCATCATGGGCGCCACTGAGCAGGCTGGGCGGCAAGTTGGCTAACACATTGCCACTCAGGTCCAAGTGGGTCAGGTGTGAGGCGGCCAATACCCCCTCGGGCCATGTTGAAAGGCTGTTGTAGCTCAGGTCCAGCGTTTCAAGGCGGCTGAACGCGCTGGCATCGAACGTCTCCAGGTCGTTGTGGCTCATGTCCAGCCAGCGCAGGCGCTCGGCGCCCACCTGAGTTGGCAGCGTGGGTGCCTGCGTGAACAGGTTGGTGGCCAGTTCCAGCCGTTCAAGTTGCGCCATGCCTGCGACCGCATCGGGCAGTACTGATAGTTGGTTAGCGCTGAGTATCAAACGGTTTGCCCGCGTGAAAGCGCCCAGAAACTCGTTACTGCCTTGGGCCGTCAGCCTGACACCGGTTAAATCGAGTGTGCGGACATGCTCGAAGGCCATGTTGAGCGCGGGCAGATCGCCGGTCTTCAGCCCCTTCAGGCTCAGTGTGTCCCCCGCCTCACCGGTGTGCCCCGCCGTCACGCCTTGCTGCCAGGACAAACGGATAGAC